>DATKHQ010000358.1:0-8030 GCA_035510175.1 Candidatus Sulfotelmatobacter sp.
GCGTATCGCGGCTCGTGCTCCCCCTTGTCCCACGCGATCACCGCCGGGAGGCGTCCCTCGACGACCTCCGTCGCCCCCTCGATCGCGCGCCACGCGGTGAAGCGCTCGGAGTCGACGGTCATCTTGAAGACGTTTCCGACGTGCGGCCGGTCGAGCAGCTCGCCGAGCATCGGCCCGACCTGCCCTTCGTCGCCGCCGACGCCGAGCTTCCCGGCGAACACCAGATCCGCCCCCTCGGCCCGGATCCCCGCCGCCAGCGCCTCCGCCCGCGCCAGCGGGTCCGCGGCGTCGAGCCCCGCGTCCTGGACGAGAGTCGCCCGGTCCGCGCCCATCGCGAGCGCGTGACGGAGCGTCGGCTGCACGTCGTCCCCGCCCGCGCCCAATACCGCGACCTCCGCCGCCCGCCCGGCTTCCTTCAGGAGGAGCGCCTCCTCCAGGGCGTACTCGTCGTAGGGGGAGATGATCATCTTCGCGCCGGTCAGGTCGGCGCTCTTCCCGTCGGCGGCGATCTTGATCTTGGTCTCGGTGTCGGGAACGCTCTTGATGCAGACGAGGATCTTCATGAGCTCACGTGCCGGCGGAACAGGAGCGAGGCGTTGGTCCCGCCGAATCCGAAGGAATTGTTGAGGGCGGCCCGGACCGGCATCTTGCGTGCGGTGTTCGGCACGCAGTCCAGGTCGCACTCGGGGTCCGGGGTGACGTAGTTGATCGTCGGCGGGATTATCCCCTGCGCGAGGGCGAGCACCGTGATCGCCGACTCGAGGCCCCCGGCGGCGCCGAGCAGGTGGCCCGTCATCGACTTGGTCGACGCGAAGGCCAGCTCGCGCGCGTGGGCCCCGAAGACCGTCTTGACCGCCATCGTCTCCATCTTGTCGCCCACCGGGGTCGAGGTGCCGTGCGCGTTGATGTAGTCGACCTCGCGCGGGTCGCACTCCGCGTCCCGCAGGGCGCCGAGCATCGCCCGCGCCGCGCCCTCGCCGCTCTCGGCGGGCGCGGAGATGTGGTAGGCGTCTCCCGAGAGGCCGTACCCCGAGAGCTCGGCGTACACCCGGGCCCCGCGCGCGAGCGCCGCCGCGCGCTCCTCGAGGACCAGGATTCCGGCCCCCTCGCCCATCACGAAGCCGTCGCGGTCGGCATCGAACGGGCGGCTCGCGGCGGCTGGGGCGTCGTTGCGCGTGGAGAGCGCCTTCATCGCGCAGAAGCCCCCGACGGCCAGCGGCGTGATCACGGCGTCGGTCCCCCCCGCGATCATCGCGTCGGCGTACCCATCGCGGATGAGGCGCAGAGCCTCGCCGATGGCGTGATTGCCGGTCGCGCACGCAGTGGCCACCGCGAGGTTCGGCCCTTTCGCCCCCGTGAGGATCGAGACCTGGCCCGCCGCGAGGTTGATGATCATCCCCGGGATGAAGAACGGCGAGATGCGCCGCGGGCCCTTCTCGAGGTAGTCGCGATGGGTCGACTCGAACAGGGGCAGCCCGCCGATGCCGGAGCCGATGTACACGCCGACCCGCTCGGCGTTCCCCGCGTCGATCCTCAGGCCCGAATCGGACAGCGCCTCCGACGACGCGGCGACCGCGTAGTGGATGAACGTGTCCATCTTCTTGACGTCCTTCTTGTCGAGGTAGTTCTCGGGCGTGAAGCCCCGCACCTCGCCGGCGATGCGGGAGGTGAACGCGCTCGCGTCGAACTTGGTGATCGGACCGATCCCGCTCTTGCCCGCGACGAGCGCCTCCCAGGTGGAGGCCCTCGTCAGGCCGAGCGGAGAAACCACTCCGATGCCGGTGACGACGACCCGACGTCTCATGACGGGATCCTAACGGCGCCGCGTGGACGCGGCTACGCCTTGGCGTGGGCCCCGATGTAGTCGATGGCCTGCTTCACGGTGGTCAGCTTCTCGGCGTCCTCGTCCGAGATCTCGAGGCCGAACTCCTCCTCGAGCGCCATGACGAGCTCGACGACGTCCAACGAGTCCGCTCCGAGGTCGTCCACGAAGTGGGCCTCCGGCTTGACCTCGTCCTCGTCGACTCCGAGCTGCTCCACGATGATGTGCTTGACCTTGTCCTCGATGGAAGCCATCGGTTCCGTCCTCCCGTCAAGAAAGCGCGGGCGCCGTCCGATACGGCCCTCCCGCGGACCCCAGACTACATGAACAAGCCGCCGTTGACGTCGAGAACGGTCCCGGTGACGTAGGACCCGCCCTCACCCACCAAATAACGCACCGCCGCCGCCACGTCCGCGGGCGTGCCCAGCCTCTTCAGAGGGATCTGCTCCGAGAGGGCCTCCCGCTGCGCGTCGCTCAGGGCCTTCGTCATGTCGGTGTCGATGAACCCCGGTGCCACGCAGTTGACCGTCACGTTCCGCGACGCCAGCTCGCGCGCGAGCGAGCGCGTGAACCCCTCGATGCCGGCCTTGGCCGCGGCATAGTTCGCCTGTCCGGGGTTCCCGCTGCGAGCGACGACCGAGGTCACGTTGACGATCCTGCCGTACCGGGCCTTCACCATGGAGGGGACCAGAGCGCGACACAGGCGATAGATCCCCGAGAGATTCGTACCGATCACCTCGTCCCAATCCTCCTTCTTCATGCGCATCAGGAGGTTGTCCCGGGTGATCCCCGCGTTGTTCACGAGGAGCGGGATTGTAGCATGCTCCGCGAGCAGTCCCTTGACGGTGGCTTCGACCGAACCGTCGGAGGCGACGTCGAGCGCCACGGGGAGCGCGCGGCCGTCGGCGGCTTCGATCGCGGCCACGGTCGAGGCGGAGGACTCGGCCGTCCGCGCGGCGCAGATCACCGTCGCCCCGTCCCGCGCCAGCGCCTCGGCGATCGCCTTGCCGATGCCGCGCGAGGCGCCCGTGACCAGCGCGACCTTCCCCGACAGATCCTTTCCCATCGTCGCTCCGTATTACGCCTTGACCAGTGCGAGCGCCGCGTCGACGCCCGCGGGGTCCCCCGCCGAGACGACCGTCGCCGCGGCATGGATGCGCCGCACCAGCCCCGCGAGCACCTTTCCCGGTCCGAACTCGACGAACGTGTCGATCCCGTCGCTCACCATGCGAAGGATCTCGTCCTCCCACAGCACCGGAGCCACCACTTGGCGGACGAGCGCGTCGCGGGCCGCGGCTGCGGTCCGCACGGGCGCGGCGTCGGCGTTGGTGTACACCGGGAGGGCCGGATCGCGAAACGCCACCTCCGCGAGGACCGGGCGCAGGCGCACCGCGGCGGGCTCCATCAGCGCGCAGTGGAACGGGGCGGAAACGGCCAGGCGCATCGCGCGCTTGGCCCCGCTTGCCACGGCGGCGGCCACCGCGCGATCGACGGCTCCCGCGTGGCCCGAGATGACGATCTGGCCCGGTGCGTTGAAGTTCGCGCACGAGACGACCTCGCCCTGCGCCTGCGCGGCGCAGATCGCGACGAGCGCCTCACGGTCGATCCCGAGCACCGCCGCCATCGCGCCGACCCCTTCCGGAACCGCCTCCTGCATGAAGCGGCCCCGGCGGTGGACGCTGCGGACGGCCTCCGAGAGCGAGAGCGTGTCCGCGATCACGTGCGCGGCGTACTCTCCGAGCGAGTGCCCGGCCGCCGCCGCGGGAGGGGCGCCGCCGCGGGCGGCGTACGCGCGGTACGCCGCCACGGCGTGCGTCAGGATCGCCGGCTGGGTGATCTCGGTGCGCGCGAGCTCGTCGGCGGTGCCGCCGAAGCACAGCGACTCGAGGTCGAAGCCGACGGCCGCGCCGGCCTCCCGGAACGCGGCGGCGGCGGGCTCCGAAGCCGCCGCCAGGTCCTTCCCCATTCCCGGATGCTGCGCGCCCTGGCCTGGAAACAGCGCGGCGTAAGGCTTCACCAGCGCACCACGCTGGCGGCCCAGGTCAATCCCGCGCCGAACGCCGCCATGAGCAGCACGTCCCCGCGCTTGACCCGGCCGCCGCGCACCGCCTCGTCGAGGGCGATCGGGATCGACGCGGCCGAGGTGTTCCCGTACCGCTCGATGTTGACGAACGAGCGCTCCGGCGGGATCCCCAGGCGCTCGCCGACCGCGCTGATGATCCGCTGGTTCGCCTGGTGCGGGATGAACCAGGAGACCTCCTCCGGCGTCAGCCCCGCCTTGCCGAGGACCTCGCGCGAGACCTCCTCGATCTGGCGGACGGCGATCTTGAACGTCTCGTTGCCTCTCATCCGGATGAAGTGCAGCCCGCGGCCCACCGTCTCGGCGGTCGGGGGATATTTGCATCCGCCCCCCTCGAGCGTGATGAAGTCGGCCATCGAGCCGTCGGTGTGCATCTCGGAGGCGAGCACCCCCCGCGGCAGCTCCCCCGCGCTCATCACCACGGCCCCGGCTCCGTCGGCGAAGATGACGCAGGTGGTGCGGTCGGACCAGTCGAGAAACTTGCTGAGCAGCTCGGCGCCGATGACCAGGACGTGCGCGCACCGGCCGGTGAGGATGAACTGCTTCGCGACCGACTGCGCGTAGATGAAGCCGGAGCACCCTGCCGAGATGTCGAAGGCCGCCGCGCGGCGGCAGCCGAGCTGGTGCTGGAGCAGGCACGCGGTCGCGGGTATCGGCATGTCCGGCGTGACCGTGGCGCAGACGATCAGGTCGATCTGGTCCGGCGTCAGCCCCGCCATCTCGAGCGCGTTCTTCGACGCCTCGAGCGCGAACTGGGACATGACCTCGTGAGCCGAGGCGATCCGGCGCTCCCCGATGCCGGTCCGCGAGCGGATCCACTCGTCGCTGGTGTCGACGAGCTTCTCGAGGTCTCGATTGGACACGACCCGGGACGGCACGCTCATGCCTGTCCCCGAGATGATCGCGCTTCGAGTTCCCATCGCAGCTCCTTAGGCGGACCGGGACCGTCGTCTCCGAGCCCTCGGCCTCGGCTCGGGACACACCCCTATCCTAATCCGGTAGACGGACGATCCGGTCTTACGCCTGCGGCGGCTCGACGATTTCGCGCCCTTTGTACGAGCCGCAGTGAGGGCAGACGCGGTGCGGGAGCTTGCGCTCCTGGCAGCTGGGGCAGATCGACACCCCCGGCTGGGCCAGGGCGTCGTGGGCCCGGCGCTTGTCACGCCGCGCCCTGGAGTGGCGTCGTTTTGGATTCGGCATGGCAAAACCTCGTGCGACGTGTCAGGAGCCGGAGAGTTTCTTGCGGAACGGCAGGAGCGGAGCCAAACGGGGATCCACGACCTCGGTCGTACAGGAGCAAGTCGATAGATTCTTGTTGATACCGCATGTCGGGCACAGTCCCCGACATCCGGGAGTGCACACGGGCTTCAGCGGCAGGTTCAGGTACACCTGCTCGGTCGCAAGCTCCTCGAGCCCGACCCGGCCTTCGGGAGCGACGAGGATCGAGGCCGCCTCGTCCTCGGTGAGCGGCCGCGCCGACTCCTCGGTCCGGCGGACCGCCAGGTCGAACCGGGCCGCGACCTTCCAGGGAAACATCTCGAGGCAGCGGCTGCACTGGAGCAAGACCGTTCCTTCCACGCTCCCGTCGAGCCTTGCCCCCGAGCCGGCCGGGACGATCGTCCCCGAGAGGTGGATCTCGACGTCGTCGATGCGCTCCCGGGACGGACCTTCCAGGTCTCGAAGGTGCAGCGATCGGTCGAACCCCTCGCCGTCGGGACCTAGAGTGTTGATATCAATGAACATAGCGATTCCAAAAGGAAGCGCGAATTATAGCAGGGGGACCCCGGCTGTCAAGATTAGCCGAGAGTTTCGAGCTCTTTCAGGGCCTCATCGTGGGCGGGCACGATCAGGAGGGCCTCTTCGAACTGCTTGCGCGCCCGGAGCTTCAACCCGCGAGTCTTGTAGAAGCGTCCGAGGGACATACGGTACTCGACGTTCCAGCGGTCGAGCTCCGTGGCCTTGACGTAGTTCTGCTCCGCCATCCGCTGCCAGCGGGCGTCGGGATTCCGCACCTGGCACTCGGCGAGCAAGCAGTAGAACCGGGCGTCCTCAGGAGCGTAGCTGATGGCGAGCTTGCCGTACTGGATCGCGTTGTGGAAGTCCCCCTCGCGGGAGAATCTCCTCGCCTTCAGGAAGTACGATTCCGCGAGTTTCGTTTGCTCCTCGATCGCCTTCTTCGTCTTCGTCTTGTCCATCTCGACGCGGACGAGCAGTCCGTCCACCGTCTTCCCGCCGGAGCCCTCGCCCGCCACTTCGGCGGTCCGCTCGGAGGCGCGCGCCTGGGACAGGGTCAGATAGGCCTCGACGAGCCGGCTCTCGACGACGGCGATCTCGGACCGGAGCTTCTCCCGGATTCGCGGCATCAGCCGCTCGCGGCCGAGCGTCTCCTTCGCCTCCTCGTAGGCGCGCTCGATCGCCTCGCGGCTCGGGTTCGGGGGCAGCCCCAGGACCTCGTGGGGGCTCTGCCCGCGGGTCGATCCGTAGACCTCGAGAATCATCTTCTCCTGAAGCCCCTCGAGGGCGACCGTGTCGGCGTGCTCGCGCAGAAGCGTCGCGGCGTGGAACCCCCCATCGTCCATCGGCGGATCGTACTGGGCGACGCCCATCACGAGCAGGCCGTAGACGAAACGGCACCCCCGCTCCTCCTCCTCGGGGGGAAGCAGGGCGACGATATCCTGCAAGCTGCACGACCCGTCGATCCGCGAGAGCACGTAGCCGTGCGCGGGGGACAGCGCGATCCGCTCGAGGGGCAGAGGCGTCGGCCGCCGGAGCTTGATCCGGTTGTCGAGGTCCTTCATCGCGTCGGCGATCGCGTCGAATCCGACCATCACGCCGATCCCCTTCAGGATCACCTCGAAGGTCAAGAGGACGTCGCTCTCGAAGATCTCCTGGAGGAGCCACCCCTCGGAGAACTGCGCGCTCCCGCCTTCCCACTGGAACACCGAGGTGACGACGCGCTCGACGATGTAGCGCACGGTGTGCGAGAGGGTCTCCTTGCCGATCAGCCCGCGATTGACGAGGGCTTGGGCCAGGTCCTTGGTCTCGCTGATGTTCCGCCGGGCCTCCGCGAGCGCCCCGGCGGAGATCTTCCCCTCGTTGACGAGCCGCCGGCCGAGATCCTCGTCGTCCAGGCTCGACTCCGCGAAGAGGATCATTCCCCGGTCGAAGTAGATGCGCTTCTCGACGTTCGCGCGCGACAGGGAGAGGACACCCGACCTCTCCCCGAGGTAAATATCGCGGAAGATCTCCGCAAGTGATTGGCTGCTGAAGCTGCCAGACATCGCCTGCCCCGTTGTCCGGAACCTATAATGCGTGCACCGACAATATAGGCGCTGGCGGCGGAAAGGAAAGTCGTGCGATCGGTGGCGTGGATTGTGGCCGCAGCGCTGATTTCGGCACCGGCGGCGCCCCCGCCGTCACCGCCCCCGGGCGGAGCCGGATCCCCGGAATCGACCGTGGCGGCGGTCGTGGCCCTCGTGCACGACGGGCGCTTCGACGCGGCGGAAAAGCTCCTCCCGGACGAGAGCGGGCGGCCGGACCAGCTGTTCCTCAAGGCGTTCGTGTCGTACTGGCGGCTCGTGTTCGACGACGACAACACGGTCGTCCAGGACGTCATGGACCACCGGCTCCAGGCGGTCCTCGCCGCCGCCTCGCGCACGGGCCCCGACGGCCCGACACCGGTCGAGGCGGCGCTCTGGCAGGGAATGGGACACCTGCTCCTCGCGGAGCTGCGAGCCTCGCAGCGTCATCCGTTCGGGGCGGCGTTCGAGGCGAAGAAGGCCAAGCGCGCGCTCGATGCGACGGTCACCGCAGCGGGTCCGCCGCCCGACGCGCTGTTCGGGCTCGGCACGTACAACTACATGGCCGACCAGGTCCCGCGGTACATGCGCGGCTTGCGCTTCCTCCTCGGCATCCCGAAGGGGGACCGCGACAAGGGGCTCGAGCAGCTCGGCGACGCCGCGACCCAAAGCCCGCTGTTCGGCTTCGAGGCTCGCGTCCTTCTGGTGACGATCTACGCGAACCGCCACGAGAAGATGTACGCCGCCGCCACGCGCGAGGCCGACGCGCTGCTCGCCGCGGCCCCGGAGGCCGTGACCAGCCTCTATTGCGCCGCGCGCCTGGACGTCA
>DATKHQ010000359.1:0-9782 GCA_035510175.1 Candidatus Sulfotelmatobacter sp.
GATGAAGTCGTTCTCCGACAGGCCGCCGACGGAGTGCGTGGAGTAGGTGACGGTCACCGTGTTGTACCCGACGCGCAGGTCCGGGTGATGGTCCTCGCGGTGGGAGATCCAGGCCACCGCGTTGACGAACGCCATCGCGGCGAAGTGGTCGCGGAACTTCACGGCCCGCTGGATCTCGTTTCCCGCCGGCACGAGCGTCCAGCCGGGGACCTGGGCCAGGAGACGCTCGGCGGCGGCCCGGTCGAGCGCGGGCCCCGAGCGCGGGGAGCAGGATTTCGACGCAAGGTCGCTCATCGGTTGGCCCTCCGACGAGCGAGGGTATGAGGGCCGCGAGCGGAGGTCAACCGTCAGGGAACACAGTCGCCGGGGCCGGGAGCGCGCTCCCGCCCGAGGGAGTCCTGACCGTAGCTCGGCGCCGTGAGGCCGTCTTTCGGCCGCACCAGGTAGAAGAACCCGGTTCCGGGGGACGGAGTCGCGGTGTCCTCGAACCCGACGGTGTCGATGTCGGGCGAGTCCTGCTCGAGGCAGGTCAGCGGACCGAGGTTCACGACGCCGGCTCCCGGAGCGAGGTTCGCGAGGGACCCGCGGCAGGCGTCGTAGGTGTGCGCGCCGGCCGCGGCATCCCAGGACAGCGCCGTGGACGTGGCGCCGGACACCTGGAGGGTCCACGGTGCCAAGAGGTCGATCAGGAACGTCTCCGGAGTCTGGTCGGGATTCTGCTCCGTGATGTCCCCGAGGCCGAGGAACACGGTCTTGGTCCCGTCGTGCGACACCGAAGGCGCCGAGGCGCCCCCGACGTGCATCCCGGTCAGGCGGCGGAGCTGGCTCCCGTCGGGGGCGACGCGCCAGAGGTCTGCGATGGAGTCGATGTTCGGGCCTCCGAACGGCGCCGTCGAGACGAACGTGATCGAGCCGCCGTCCGCCGCGTAGACCGCGCCCGAGCTTCCCCCCGCGGTCGTCGCGGTGAGCTGCGCGAGCCCCGTTCCGTCGGCGTTGACCGCGAACAGCTCCGCGTTCCCGTCGGCGTTTCCGCCCGTCAGGTCGGAGGTCGAGGTGAACGCGATCCGTGACCCGTCTCCACGAATCGATGGCGCCTGGCTCCCGCCCGCGGCCGAGGCCGTGAGCTGGGTGAGACCGGTCCCGTCGCGCTTCACCGTGAAGATCTCGCGCGTGGCGTCGGCATTCCCCCCGGTGAGATCCGCGGTGCTGTCGAAGGCGATCTGCGTGCCGTCCGAGGAGATGGTGGGATTCCCCGACGATCCCGAGGCCGCGGCGGTAAGCTGCGTCACGCCGGTCCCGTCCCAGGCCACGACGAAGATCTCGGTGGTTCCGTCGGCGTTTCCTCCGGTCGGATTTCCGGACGACGCGTACGCCACGAACTGCCCGTCCCCCGACAGCGCCGGGGCGGAGGAGTCGTGCGAGGGATCGCTCGTCAGCTGCCTGAGGCCGGTGCCGTCCGCGTTCACCACAAAGATCTCGCTCCCGCCGTCGGCGTTTCCGCTCGTGTAGTTCCCGGTCGAGGCGAAGGCGATTCGCGAGCCGTTCGCGGAGATCGAAGGGGAGCCCGCCCGCGCGGTCAGCCCCGTGCTGCTCGTCAGCTGGAGCGTGCCGGTCCCGTCCGAGGACATCACGAACAATTCCGGGTTGCGGTCCGCGTTCCCACCCGTCGGGTTCGCGGACGAGGTGTAGGCGACCTTCGTGCCGTCCGCGGAGAGCGCGTTGCCCGTGTTGAACGCCCAGACGCCGCTCGACATCTGCCGGAGCGCGGTCTTGTCGAGCTTGATCGTGTACACCTCGGGATTCCCGTCGGGGTTCCCGCCCGAGACCAGATCAGCGAGCGACAGGAACGCGGCGCGCGTGCCGTCCCCGCTGATCGCGGGGAACAGCGATCCCGGCGTCAGCGCGGAGCTCGTCAGCGCCGCCAGCCCGGTGCCGTCGGACTTGATCTTCCAGATCTCGTAGTTCGCGTCGATGTTCGTGAACCCCTGGATCTGATTGGAGTAGAAGACCACGTTCGTTCCGGCATCGTCGATCGAAGGTGCCGCGCTCTCACCGTCGGCGCCGAGGAGCACCTTGGAGTTCGTGAGCTGCTTCAGGCCGGTGCCGTCCCAGTTGACGACGAAGACCTCGTTCCCCAGGTCGGCGTTCGTGCCGAGGGGATTCCCGTTCGACTGGAAGACGACCTTGCTGCCGTTCCCCGCGATCCAGGGCGCGGTCGAATCGCCGGTCGACGCGGTCAGCTGCCGCAACCCCGTTCCGTCCGCGTTGATCGCGAAGACCTCCTGGGAGTGGTCGGCGTTCCCGCCGGTGAGGTCCTGACCCGAGACGAAGACGACGCGCGTCCCGTCGTCCGAGATGTGCGGCGATCCGGAGTCGCCGGCGCCGCTGGTGAGCTGCCGGAGGCCGGTGCCGTCCCAGTTGACGACGAAGACCTCCTGGGAGTGGTCGGCGTTTCCGCCTGTGAGGTCGGCAACGGAGGTGAACACCACGCGGGAGCCGTTGCCGCACAGCACGGGACCAGCGCTCGAGCCGGCGGTCGACGCGGTCAGCTGCCGGATCTGCGTCCCGTCCCTCAAGGCCACGAAGATCTCGACGTTCCCGTCGTGGTTCTGACCCGTGGGATTTCCCGATCCGGAGAACGCGACGCGCTGCCCGTCGTCGCTGATGCTCGCGGTCAGCACGCCGCCGCCGCGGATCGCGGTGACCTGGGTGGTCACGCCCGTCGTCGTGTCGGCGCGGAAGAGCTGCATGGCATGTTCCGCGTTCGTGCCTAGCGGGTCGATCGAGCCGGGCCAGGCGACCGTGCTCCCGGTCGAGTCGAGCCGGGGAAACAAGCTGTTCCCCGCCCGTGCATCGGTGATCTGCCGGATCGACTGGGCGGAGGTCGCGCTCCCCGCGGCCGCCGCGAAGGCGAACGCGAGGGCGACGGCGGAGGAGAGCAGGACGTTGGGACGACGGGCTCGACCGTGCATGGCGGACCCCCGATCTCGTGCGGCGGGACCCCGTAATGTACGCGGAGTTTCGCCATCTTGGCGAATCGGCGCGGATCGCGCAGAATTCAGCGCTCATGCGGCGGTCTCTCGTCCTCTGCCTGCTTCTCCTCGCGGGGTGCGCGCGCGCGCCCCAGCCCCGGCTTGCTGTCGTGATCGTCGTGGACGGCCTTCCCGCGGACCGCCTCCAAGCCGCGCGGCCGGCGTTCACCTCCGGGTTGAAGCGGCTCCTCGACGGGGGCGCCGTGGCCACGCAGTGCCGGTACTCCAGCTTCAACACCGAGACGGGACCGGGGCACGCCACGATCTCGACCGGGGCGACGCCGAGCGTGCACGGCGTCCCGTCCAACTCGTGGTTCGCGCTGCAGCCGGACGGGAAGGCGATGATCCGCATCCTCTCGGCCTCGCAGCCGGCGCCCGGCGCGCCGGAGACCTCACCGACGACCGTGACCGGCCCGGGGCGCCTCCGCGTGCCGACGCTCGGCGACCGGCTCCTGGCACGCGATCCGCGCGCGCACGTCGTCTCGATCTCCGGAAAGGACCGGGCGGCCGTCCTGATGGCCGGGCGCGATCCTCGCGCCGCGGCGTACTGGTACGAGCCGAAGCTCGGGGCGTTCACGACCTCGCCCGCTTACGACAAGTCCTCGCCCACGGGCACCCTGGTGGGCGCCGTCGTCGATCGCGTCAACCGGGACGAAACGGGGGACCGCCTGAAGGAGCGCTTCGGGACAACCTGGGATCCCCTCGAGCGCACGCCGGCGTCGTCCGCCGTGCCGGCGTACGCCGGTCTCGAGGCCCACCAGTACGAGGTCGTCGGGCGCGGGTTTCCCAAGAACCTCGGGGCCGCGCAGGTGCCGTACCAGGCCGCGATCCTCTGGTCCCCGATCGCGGACCGCCTGGTGGGCGATCTCGCGGTCGCGCTGATCGAGGACCCGCAGCTCGCCATCGGGCGCGACGACGTCCCGGATCTTCTCTGGGTCTCGTTCTCCGCGAACGACTATGTCTCGCATGCGTACGGCCCGGGCTCGGCGGAGGAGCTCGACGTGCTGCGCAGTCTCGACCTCGAGATCGGCCGCCTGCTCGACACGCTCGACGCGAAGGTGGGGCGCGGGAGGTACCTCGTCGCGTTTTCCGCGGACCACGGCTTCCTTCCGCTTCCGGAATCGATCTCGGGCCGGCGCGCCGACGTCGACGCGATGCTCAAGGCGGCCAACGCCGCGGTCGACCGCACCTTCGGTCTGCCGCCGGAGACGGAGTCGGTCCGCGCGATCGAGGGATGCGACCTGTGGCTCGACCGCGCGGTCCTGGCCCGGCCCGGAATGCCGGAGCCCTCGAAGGTGCTTACGGTCGTCGAGCAGGAGCTGGCCGACCACGACAAGGAAGACGTGGAGACCGTGATCCGTGCCTCGGGGGAGGCAGGCTCGGTCGTCGCCCCCCCTCAGGACACCGCCTGCGCCCGCGCCTCGAGGGTCGAGGGGCGAAGCGGCGACCTCTTCGTGGTGCCGCGCCCCGGCGTGCTGTTCGACCCGTCGGACGGGAAGGGCTCGAGCCACGGGAGCCCGCACGAATACGACCGGCACGTCCCTCTCGTCTTCTGGGGATCGGGCGTCGCGCGCGGCGCCTACGACGCCCCGGTGACGCCCTGCGACCTGGCACCGACGATCGCTTCGGTCCTCGGCCTCACGCTGCCCGATGCGACCGGCCATGCGCTACCGGTCGTCCCGGCGCGGGCGGGGGGGAACTAGATCGGTCCGCCGCCGCTTGGCACGGCCGCGATCCGGCCACTAAATTAGACGTCCGAGGTTTCCCATGAGCGCCTCCCGGACGATCCACACCGAAAGCGAGCGCGAGTCCCTGCGCGTGGCGGAAGCCGCCCGGCAGGCCGAGTGGAAAGAGCCGAGCTTCCTGAAGGAGATCTTCCTCGGGAACCTCCAGATGCACCTCATCCGGCCGATTCCGGACGCGACCAAGGAGCGCCCGGAGTTCACCGCGTTCTTCGAGAGGCTGCGGGCCTTCCTGCGCGACCGGGTCAACCCCGGCGAGATCGACGCGACCGGCGAGTATCCGAACGAGGTCGTCGACGGGCTGAAGCGGCTCGGCGCCTTCGGCATGAAGATCCCGGCCGAGTACGGCGGCCTGGGTTTCTCCCAGGTCGAGTACGGCCGCGTCATGGAGCTGCTCGGAAGCTACGACGGCAACCTGTCGGCGCTGATCTCGGCCCACCAGTCGATCGGCGTCCCGCAGCCGATCAAGCTGTTCGGCACCGCGGAGCAGAAGGCGCGGATCCTCCCGCGATGCGCGGCCGGGGCGATCTCGGCGTTCGCGCTGACCGAGACCGGCGTCGGCTCCGACCCGGCCCAGCTCGCCACGACGGCGGAGCTGACCCCGTCGGGCGACGCCTACATCCTCAACGGCGAGAAGCTGTGGTGCACGAACGGCACCATCGCGGAGCTGCTCGTCGTGATGGCGCGCCATCCCGGGACGAAGAAGATCAGCGCCTTCGTCGTCGACGCGGCGGCGCCCGGAGTCACGGTCGAGCACCGTTGCCGGTTCATGGGGCTGAAGGCGCTCGCCAACGCGGTCCTCTCGTTCAAGGACGTCCGCGTCCCGAAGGAGGATCTGATCGGGGCGGAAGGGCAGGGGCTCAAGATCGCGCTGGTCACGCTCAACACCGGACGGCTCGCCCTCCCCGCCGGAACCACGGGGATCGCGAAGGTCTGCCTCGAGACCTGCCGCCGCTGGGCCGGCGAGCGGGTGCAGTGGGGGCAGCCGATCGGCAAGCACGAGGCGATCACTCACAAGATCGCCGACATGGCGGCGGGCGCGTTCGCGATGGAATCGGTGTCGGACCTGGTCTCGCAGATGGCCGACCGCGGCGGTTACGACATCCGCCTCGAGGCCGCGGCGGCCAAGGAGTGGAACACCGTGACCGGCTGGCGGATCCTCGACGACACGATCCAGGTGCGGGGCGGCCGCGGGTACGAGACCGAGCACTCGCTCGCCTCGCGCGGTGAGACGCCGTATCCGGTCGAGCGGGCGATGCGCGATTACCGGATCAATCTGATCTTCGAGGGCTCCTCGGAGATCATGCACCTCTTCATGGCGCGCGAGGCGGTCGACAAGCACCTGCAGGTCGCGGGGCGCATGATCGACCCCGACGTCGGGCTCGCGGCCCGCCTGGGGGCGCTGCCGCGGATCGCGCTCTTCTACGGCGGCTGGTATCCGACCCGATGGCTCGGCTGGGGCCGGTGGCCGCGCTACGCGAGGTTCGGGAGCTGCGCGACCCACCTGCGGTACGCAGAGCGGGCGACGCGCAAGCTCTCCCGGGAGATCTTCCACGGGATGCTCGTCCACAAGGCGCGCATGCAGCGCAAGCAGGCGTTCCTCTTCCGGACCGTCGACATCGCGATGGAGATCTTCGCGATCGCGGCCTGCGTGTCCCGCGCCCGCACGATGCGCGAGGAGGGGCATCCGCACGCGAGGGAAGCCGCGCGCCTCGCGGACCTCTTCTGCCGCAACGCCCGCCGGAAGATCGGGCGGCTCTTCCGCGAGATGTGGCACAACGACGACGTGCTCAAGTACGGCGTCGGCCGCAGCGTGCTCGACGGGGAGCAGGTGTGGTTCGAGACCGAGACGATGGGGGCTCTCCCGCACTCCGGCGTGCCGGGCGGCACGACGCGCGAAACCGCCGAGCGCATCGGCTGAAGCCTGAATCGACGTATCCTCCTCCTCCGCCAACGCGCGGAGCGAGGAGCGCCATGGATCGACGCGACGTGCTGAAGACGGTGGCGGCCGCGGGCATCGCCTCCGCGGCGTTCGCCCGCGCCCTCGAGGCCCTCGCGGCCGCGGCGCCCGCCGTGACCTCCGAGATGATCGGACAGGCGGAATGGCTTTCCGGCATCAAGACGACCGACGCCCAGCGGAAGCTGATGCTCGAGGATCTCGGCAAGGCCGACGCGGCGTACCAGTCCTTGCGGGCGCAGCCGCTCGACAACGGGGTGCCGCCGGCGTTTCACGTCAGCTCGGCGAAGGCGGCGGGGCTTCCTCCCCGCAAGCCCGAGGCGGCGGGTAAGCCGAAACGTCCGAGACGCGTACCGCCCCCCGGCGACGAGCGCTCGGTCGCCTACGCGCCGGTGACGCTTCTTTCCGAGTGGCTCCGTACCAAGGCGATCTCCTCCACCGAGCTGACCAAGCTCTACCTCCGGCGGATCGCGACGCTCGATCCGGGCCTCCACGCGGTGATCACGCCGACCGAGGCGACGGCGCTCCTGCAGGCGGCGCGCGCCGACGCTGAGATCGTGCGGGGGAACGTGCGCGGGCCGCTCCACGGCGTGCCGTACGGCGCCAAGGATCTCCTGGCGGCGAAGGGATACCCGACGACCTGGGGAAGCCCGCTGTTCAAGGACCAGACGTTCGACCACAACGCCGCGGTCATCGACCGGCTCGAGGAGGCGGGGGCGGTGCTGGTCGCGAAGACCGCCGTCGGCGAGCTGGCGTGGGGGGACGTCTGGTTCGGCGGGATGTGCCGCAACCCGTGGAAGCTCGACCAGGGCTCGAGCGGCTCGTCGGCGGGCTCGGCGTCGCTCGTCGCCGCCGGGGCGGTCGGGTTCGCCATCGGCACCGAGACGTGGGGGAGCATCGTCTCCCCGTCGACGCGCTGCGGAACGACCGGCTTGCGGCCGACCTTCGGGCGGGTGAGCCGGTTCGGGGTGATGGCGCTGTCCTGGACGATGGACAAGGTCGGGCCGATCGCCCGCTCGGTGGAGGATTGCGCGCTCGTGTTCGCCGCGATCCACGGGGAGGATGCACGCGAGCCGGCCTCGCGCACGGCGCCGTTCGCATGGCCCGTGGCACGCGACCCGAAGACGCTCCGCCTGGGGTTCGTGAAGCCTCTGTTCGACGCCGACTACACGAAGTGGGCCGACCCCGGCGAGGACAAGGCGGGGTACGCGGAGTGGAAGACGCTCGACGCCGCGGTTCCCGACGCGCTCCGCAAGATCGGGTTCCGCCTCGAGCCGATCGCCCTCGAGTTCGAAGTACCCGTCGCTCCCCTCCAGACCATCCTCACCGCGGAGGCCGCGACCGCGTTCGATGCGCTCGTCCGCGACGGGCGGGTCGACAACATGGTCCGCCAGACGGCCGACGCCTGGCCGAACACCTTCCGCGAGGGGGAGCTGATCCCGGCCGTCGAGTACATCCGTGCCAACCGGGTGCGGACGATGCTGATGCGGGAGATGGCGAAGCTGTTCGACGCGATCGACGTCTACGTCGTCCCGTCCTTCGGCGGCGACAACCAGCTCTTGACGAACCTGACCGGACACCCCGCGGTCGCGGTGCCCGACGGCTTCCGGGCCGACGGCACGCCGGTCTCGATCACCTTCCAGGGGCCGATCGACGGCGACGACCTGGTCCTCGCCGTCGCCCAGGCCTATCAGGAGGCGACGGGCTTCCACACGAAGCACCCGCCCCTGTGAGCACTAGCGCAACGCGGCGGCGACCGCGCGGATGTCGTCCGGCGTGGTGCGGCAGCAGCCGCCGATCAGACGCGCCCGCAGGTGGCGCCAGGCGGGAACCCAGGTCTCCCACGCGCGCCGCTCCTCTCCCGGAGTCCAGGCGCGCACGGCGGGGTCCCAGCGGCCTCCGGCGTTCGGGTATGCGACGAGCGGCTTTGCCGTCCCCGCACTCAAGGCGCCGAGGAGAGGACCGACGAGATCGGGCGCGACGCAGTTGACGCCGACGGCGATGATCCGCGGCGAGGCATCGGCGAGCCTCGCGGCCGTCGCGACCGGCGCTCCGTCCGCGACGTGGTGCGCGTCGCGCGCCTGGAGCGACAGCCAAGCGGGCGGTCCGTCGCGCTCCGCGAGAATCCGGACGATCGCCTCGGCCTCCGGGAGCGCGGGAATCGTCTCGAACGCGAGAAGGTCGGCGCCGGCCGTCTCGAGCAGGCGCACGCGCGGCCGGTGCCAGTCGGCGAGCGCGTCGACGGAAAGGTCGTAGGCGCCCCGGTATTCGGAGCCGTCCGCGAGGAACGCTCCGAAGCTGCCGATCGAAGCGGCGACGAGCGGGCGGAGGGCCGCGTCGCTCCCGCGATGCTCGGCCCAGAACGCGTCCCGCTCCCGCCGCGCCATCGCGACGCCGGAGACGAGCGTCTCTTGCGCCTGAGCGTCGTTGAGGCCGTAGGCGACCAGGCCCGGGATCGTGGCCTGGTAGGTGGCGGTCGTGATCACCTCGGCCCCCGCTCGCAGGTAGTCCCGATGCACCGCGGCGATCCGGTCGGGGGCCGTCACGAGCGCCCGCGCGGACCAGAGGGGGCCGGACAGGTCGAATCCGTTCCGGGCGAGCTCGGTCGCGAGCCCGCCGTCGAGGACGGCCGCGCCACGGTGCAGGACGAACGGGACGAGGGGATCCCGCATCGCACGGATCAAACCACGCCCTCCCTCTTCTGTCGACTCGTCGGGCGGGTGTGCTACAACCAGGGGATGACGAAGCTCACGCTCGCTCTCGTGGTCTTGGCCGCCACCGCCGCCCTCTCGGCGACGTCCGACGATTTCCAGACGGCCGAGAAGACCTGGCGCGACAAGCGTCAGGCGCGCCTGAAGTCCGATTCGGGCTGGCTGACCCTGGTCGGCCTCCACTGGCTCCAGCCCGGCGAGAACGCCTTCGGCTCGGATCCCGCGAACCCCGTCCCGCTCCCCGCCGGCAAGGCGCCGGGCAAGGCCGGCGTCCTCGTGCTCGAGGGCGGGACGGTCCGCTTGAAGCCCGAGCCGGCGGCCGGGCTGACGATCGAGGGGA
>DATKHQ010000360.1:0-5211 GCA_035510175.1 Candidatus Sulfotelmatobacter sp.
CAGGCGGTGCTCGACGGCGACCTCGATGGGTTCATCCGGGCGTTCCTCACGTCCGGCCGCGAGTCCGCGCTGGCCGGCCGTCCCGCGGCGGGCCGCGACGCGGGGGCGGGCCGATGACGGCCGGAAAAGACCCCTCCGGACGGCCTCCCGGCGACCTCGGCCCGCGCGAGATCGAGATCCTGAAGTCCGTCATCGAGGCGCACGTCTTCTCCGGCGAGCCCGTCGGCTCGCGGGCGCTCCAGAAGGGCGCAGGGCTCGACCTCTCGCCGGCGACGATCCGGAACGTCATGGCCGATCTCGAGGAGCGCGGGCTGCTCGTCCAGCCACACGCCTCCGCCGGCCGCGTGCCGACGGACCGGGCGTACCGGCTGTTCGTCGACCGCCTGATGGGCGCCCCGCGGATCGCCGCGGGATTCGCGCAGTCGCTCGACGAGGCGCTCGAGGCGCACCGCGGCGAGATCCCCGATCTCCTGAGCGAGGCCGCGCAGCAGCTCTCGCGCCTCTCCCAGAACGTGGGCGTGGTACTCGTGCCGGAGATGCGCCGCATCGTCGTCGAGCACCTGGAGTTCGTCCGGCTCGATCACGGCCGCGTGGTCGCGATCCTCGTGGACCGCGCGGGCGTCGTGCACAACCGGATCCTCCGCGTCGCGGAAGGGTTCGAGCAGGGGGAGCTCGACCGCATGGGCCGCGAGCTGTCGGCCCGCTTCGCGGGGCAGACGATCACCGCCATCCGGGAGGCGATCGCGCTCGAGATGACCGAGGAGCGCGCGGTCTACGACCGCCTGCGCGCGCGCCTGCTGGCGCTCTCGCGGGACGCGGTCGCCGCCGATGCCCCGTCCGAGGTCGTGGTCGCGGGCGCCGCGAACCTCCTCGAGACCCCGGAGTTCACGGACATCGAGCGCACGCGGGCGCTGCTGCGCACGCTCGAGCAGAAAGGGCGCCTCGTGGGATTGCTCGAGCGCGTTCTCGACGAGGACGGCGTCCAGGTCGTCATCGGCGGGGAGAACCCCGTCACCGGGCCTTCGAGCCTCTCGATGGTCGCGGCGACCTACAGCGCGGGCGATCGGGTGCTCGGGACCGTCGGCATCGTGGGCCCGACGCGCATGGAATACGCGCGGACGATCGCCCTCGTGGATCACCTCGCGCGCACGTTGACGCGATTCCTCACCACACCGGGAGCATGAGAATACCGATGAGCGGCGATCGACCGGAGCGCAAGCCCCCCGGCGAGACGGAGCCGGTCGAGGATCTCGAGATCCTCGACGTCGTCGTCCGCGACCGGCACGATGACCCCCCGCCGTCCGAATCTCCCGACGAGGTCGAGATCTCGTTCGAGGAGGAGTCGGCACCCCCGCGACGCCGCGTGCCCCCCCGGCCGGCCGCGGCGGCCCCGCAGGCCCCCGTGCCGGTGCTGGAGGCCACGGTCCTCGACGACCGTTTCCTGAGGCTCCAGGCCGACTACGAGAACTACCAGAAGCGGGTCGAGCGCGAGCGAATCGACCACCTCCGTCACGCGACCGGCTCGCTGATGGCCCGGCTCCTGCCGGTCCTCGACAACTTCGACCGCGCGATCGCTGCGGCCGGGCCGCCGTGCAACGACCCCGTCCTCGACGGGATCTTCATGATCCAGAAGCAGCTGCTGGACGAGCTTGGCCTCGAGGGGTTGCGTCCCATGGACAGCCTGGGCGCCCCCTTCGATCCGGCGCTCCACGAGGCGGTCGCCACCGTCGTGGATCCGTCGGTGCCGTCGCACACCGTGACCCTGGTGTTCCAGCGCGGCTACTTCCTTCACGATCGCGTGCTGAGAGCCGCGCTCGTCCGCGTCAGCGTCGATGGTCCCCCCGGGGCCGGCGCCAGAGCCGACGCGCAGGAGGCCTGACGATGGGCAAGGTCATCGGAATCGATCTCGGAACCACCAACTGCTGCATCGCGGTCATGGAGGGCGGCAAGCCCAAGGTGATCACGAGCCGCGAGGGGGCGCGGACGACTCCGTCGATCGTCGCCTTCACGCAGCGCAGCGAGAAGCTGATCGGGCAGATCGCGAAGCGGCAGGCGCTGACGAACCCCCAGAACACGATCTACGCCGTCAAGCGCCTGATCGGGCGGAAGTACGACTCGTCCGAGGTGCAGAAGGCGCGGCAGATCGTGCCGTACCAGATCGAGCCCGCACAAAACGGCGACGCGTGGATCCGCGTGCGCGACCGCGACTACTCCCCGC
The DNA here is from genome assembly GCA_035510175.1 of Candidatus Sulfotelmatobacter sp. Taxonomy (GTDB): domain Bacteria; phylum Acidobacteriota; class Polarisedimenticolia; order Polarisedimenticolales; family DASRJG01; genus DASRJG01. The sequence continues at coordinate 2,219 of DATKHQ010000360.1, forward strand.
AGGAGATCTCGGCGTACCTGCTGACCCGCCTGAAGGAGATGGCCGAGGACTACCTCGGGACCGAGGTCAGCGAGGCCGTCATCACGGTCCCCGCCTACTTCGACGACTCCCAGCGCCAGGCCACCAAGGACGCGGGGCGCATCGCGGGGCTCAACGTGCTGCGCATCGTCAACGAGCCGACGGCGGCGGCGCTCGCGCACGGGCTGGACGAGGGGACGACGGCCCGGAAGATCGCCGTCTACGATCTCGGCGGCGGCACGTTCGACGTCTCGATCCTCCAGCTCGGGGAGGGCGTGTTCGAGGTCAAGTCGACCTCCGGCGACACGTTTCTCGGCGGCGAGGACTTCGACCAGCGGATCGTCGACTGGCTGCTCGGATTGTTCCACACGGAGACGGGCATCGATCTCAGGGTCGACCGGCTGGCCCTCCAGCGTCTGAAGGAAGCCGCGGAGAAGGCGAAGTGCGAGCTGTCGCGCATCGCGTCCGCGGAGATCAACTTGCCGTTCATCTCCGCCGACGACACGGGAGCGCGCCACCTGAACGCGACCTTGACCCGCGCGAAGTTCGAGGAGCTCGTCGAGGACCTGATCGAGAAGACGCGGGGGCCCTGCGAGGAAGCCCTGCGCATGTCGGGCCTCCGGCCGGAGGACCTGGACGAGGTGGTCCTCGTCGGTGGCCAGACGCGCACGCCCAAGGTCGTCGAGACGGTGCGCGCGATCTTCGGCCGCGAGCCGAACAGCGAGATCAACCCGGACGAGGTCGTGGGCATCGGCGCCGCGATCCAGGCCGGCATCCTCAAGGGGGACGTTCGCGACATGGTCCTCCTCGACGTCACGCCGCTCTCGCTCGGCATCGAGACGCGCGGCGGGATGTTCACGAAGATCATCGACCGGAACGCGACGATCCCGACCCGGAAGTCGCGCATCTTCACCACGGTCGCGGACAACCAGTCGAAAGTCGAGGTCCACGTGCTCCAGGGCGAGCGCGAGATCGCCGGGCACAACAAGTCCCTCGGACGATTCGACCTCGTGGGGATCCCGCCGGCGCCCAAGGGGACCGCGCAGATCGAGGTGACCTTCGACATCGACTCGAACGGGATCGTGAACGTCTCGGCGCGCGACATGGCCACCAAGCACGAGCAGAAGATCATCGTCACCCCGGCCGGCGGCCTCTCGGAATCCGAGATCCAGGCGATCATCGAGGACGCCGCCAAGCACGAGGAGGAGGACCGGCGCCGCGCGGAGTTCATCCGCATCCGCACGCGGCTCGAGGGGCTCGTGGAGTCGAACCAGAAGACCTTCGCCGAGTTCGGATCGATGCTCGCCCCCGACCAGCAGTCCAACGTCCGCAAGATCCTCGACACCGCGCGCAAGTCCCTGGCCGGGGGGAGCGCCGCCGAGTGCACCCAGGCCCTCGAGCGGCTGGGCGAGGTGGGCCGGATCCTGTCGGAGGTTATCCTGTACGATCCGAGCGCGTTCTCGTCGGAGGACCAGAGCGCGGAAGGCCACCCGCAGGAGGCGGACTCGGTGGAGGAGGCGTGACCGGGTGTCGGATCGGGATTACTACGAGATCCTCGGGGTCGGCCGCGACGCGGCCCCCGAGGATCTGAAGAAGGCCTACCGCAAGCTCGCGCTCCAGTACCACCCCGACAAGAACCCCGGGGACCGGGAGGCGGAGGAGCGCTTCAAGGATGCCGCCGAGGCGTACGCGGTCCTGTCGGATCCCGCCAAGCGTGCCCAGTACGACCGCTTCGGGCGCGCGGGACTGGGCGGCGGCAGCGGCTTTCCGGGCTTCGACGCCGACGCCTTCGCGGACTTCGGGGACATTCTCGGCAACCTGTTCGGCTTCGGGAGCCTCTTCGGCGGGCAGGGGCGGCGGGGTCCCGCTTCGGGCGCCGATCTCCGCTACGACCTCGAGCTGACCTTCGAGCAGGCCGCGGCCGGCCTCGAAACGCCGGTCAAGATCGCCCGGCTCGACCGGTGCGACACCTGCCGCGGGACCGGCGCCGCCGATCGCGACTCGATCAAGACGTGCACGACCTGCCGGGGGCGCGGGCAGGTGGCGTTCCAGCAGGGGTTTTTCACGATCGCCCGGACCTGCGGCACCTGCGGCGGCACCGGCAAGCGCATCGTGAAGCCGTGCCCCACCTGCCGCGGCGAGGGGCGCGTGAGGGTCGAGCGGACGATCACGGTCCGCGTTCCCGGAGGGGTCGACGACGGGATGCGCCTGCGCATCTCCGGCGAAGGCGAGGCGTCGGCCTCGGGCGGACCGTCCGGCGACCTCTACGTCGTGCTCCACGTCGCGGACCATCCGGTCTTTCGCCGCGACGGGGCGGACCTGCACTGCGACCTGTCGATCTCCGTGGCGCAGGCGGCGCTCGGCACCAGCGCCCGCATCCCGCTGCTGGCCGACGCCTCGACCGAGATCGACGTCGAGGCGGGAGTGCAGTCCGGGTCCGTCATCAGGCTCCGGGGCAAGGGTCTGCCCGCGCTCGACCGCGGGGGACGCGGCGACCTGCTGGTCACCGTCCGCGTGCGCACACCCAAGAAGCTCACCGCCGAGCAGCGGGGGCTCTACGAGCGGCTCGCGGAGCTCGACGGCGAGGCCACCGCGGAGCGCGGGCTGTTCGAGCGCGTCAAGGACATCTTCAATTAGCGGGAGGAGCGGCCGGCCGCCCTCCGCCGCCGCGCGCTGGCGCCTCGTGTCGGTCCTGGTGCCCGCAGCGCTCGAGGACGAGATCGCGTCGGTGCTCGGCGGAGGAAGCCTCGGCGTGGAGGTGGCTGCGGCGGGCCCGGGGCGAAGCGTCGTGCGGGTCTACCTCGGCGCCGCCGACGACACGGACGCCTGGCGCGCGCGCGCGGAGCGGATCCTCGCGGGGCACGGGCTCAGCGCGGCCGAGTCTCCGGTGACGGTTACTCCCGTCGCCGACGAGCGATGGGTCGAGCGCTGGCAGGCGGCTCTCGCCCCTCTCCCGATCGGCAAGCGGTTCGTGG
>DATKHQ010000361.1:0-7116 GCA_035510175.1 Candidatus Sulfotelmatobacter sp.
AAGGGCCGACACCTCGCCCGCGGACACGCCCGGTGCCGCCACGTCGAGCTGATCCACGAGACGTCCGAACGTCGCGCGGCAGCCGTTGACGTCAAGGCCCGCGAGCTGTCGCAGCGCTTGCGCTTCGAGATCGGAATCGAACCGGAGACGAGCGAAAAGCGCGGGGACTCGTGGAGGGGCGACGAGCCTCAGCGTGGTCACGTGGTCACCTGCGTCGGAGCCTCGAGAAAACCGCGCAAATTCAACCCTTACGAGGAGGCCGTGAATGTACGGGGACACCCCTCGGCCGTCAAGCGCGGATCCCATGTCCGCAAGAACCGGAATCGGCCGGAATTTGCGTTGACCGGCAGCGCGGAGCGGCATAAAAGCATAATATTCGTGAAGAGGGGGTTCGCCTCGATCGCTCCGGGAGGGCCGATGAGCCGGGAGAATTCGAGACGGGCAGTGGGGTTCGGGGCCGCTCAGATCGACGGGAGCGACGGGAAACCGTCGACGCGGCTCGGACAGCACCTGCGGCGTTTGCGCGAGGGGTACGGCTATACGCTGCGAAAGGTCGAGGAGAAGGCGAGCTCGCTCGGCGAGCCGATCGACAACTCGCAGTTGAGCCGCTTCGAGAAGGGCAAGGCCCTTCCCTCGTTCGACAAGCTCCGCGCGCTGGCGCGGATCTTCAATGTCTCGGTCCAGAACTTCTCGGATGTCCTCGACCTCGAGGACTTCGAGGACGCGAAGCCCGAGACCGACGATTTCGACGAGCTGCTCGGGATCGGCAGCGAGCGGTTCGGAAAAGGCGAGCCTGGCCGCGCGTTCGCCGCGTTCGAAAAGGCGCTCGAGATTGCGGAGGCGGCGGACGAGCCCCCGGCGGCCCGCGGCGAGCACTGCGCCGAGGCGCGCTGGCGGATGGCCGCGGCGCTCAAGGCCCTCGGCAAGCTGAGCATGTGCGAGCAGGAGCTGCGCGAGATCCTGAAGCTCCGCAAGGAGATCGCCCCTCGGGTCCAGCTGCGCACGCTGCTCCACCTCAGCTTCGTGTACCGCGAGATGGGAGACCTCTATCTGGCGCAGGTCCTCTCCCGCGAGGCGCTCGACCTGGCCCTCGAGCAGGGCGACGTCGCGGCGCAGGCCGCGGCGCTGAACGCGCTCGGGAACATCGAGGAGACGACCGACCTGGCGCGAGCGCTCGAGAGCTACCAGCGCGCTGCGGATCTGCTCCTCGGGACCGACGCGCCGCCGGAGCTTCCGCTGATGGTCAACACGAATCTCGGCGGCTGCCTCGTCCGGGCGCACCGGTTCGCGGAAGGGATGGCGATCCTCCAGAGATCGCACCTCGCGGCGCGCGAGCGGGGCCTCCGGCGGATCGCCGCGCTGTCCGCGACGCGAATGGCCGAAGGTCACCTGCAGCGGGGCGATCACCAGCACGCCGCGCGGGCGTTCCAGGAGTCGGACGCGCTGGCCGCGGCGCCCCCCGAGCCGTACAACGACATTCTCTTCCTGAATTCGTATCACCGTTGGGACGCCGCGCGTCTCGACGGCAATGGGACGCGCGAGAAGATCGCGTTCGGGCGGCTGCGTCACTTGCGGCCGCTTCTCGAGAGGCGATTCCCCGAGGTCGACGCGTTCGACCGCTGGGTCGCCAGGCATCGGAGGGTGGACGATGAACACCAGACGTAGCGCGATCGCCGTCGGCTTGCTGTGTCTTCTGGGAGCGGGATCGTCGATCCGCGCCGAGATTTCCGCGCAGTTGGACGGCAGTGGGAACTACGTACGGACGGTCGTCTTCGCGAACGCTTCGGTGCACAACCTAAAGATCTGGACCGTGACCCGGACCAAGATCGGGTTCACGCCGCTCAATCCCCAGGGGGACGCCGCCGGCGACATGTGGCCATTCATTCTCGAGACCCCGACGGTCCAGCGGTGGCCCTGGGCGGTCTGGAGCCACTTCAACGGACACGACTTCGATCTCGTCTACTCGCGGTGGACCGGGACCGGCTGGCAGCCGACCACGAGCGTCGAAGCGGCCCCGGGCGCCGGCGACGCGATCACGCCGCGACTCGCCTATGACACCACCGCGCGGCCGCATCTCGTCTGGCTCCAGACCACCCCGGACGGAAATTCGACGGTGATGCTCAGCGTGTTCCTGGCCACGCGGTGGATGGTCCCGTTCGCCGTGTCCTCGCCGGATGAGGCGCCCACGAGTCCGGACCTCACAGTCCTGCCGGACGGCACGATCGAGATCACGTACGACACCGCGCTCGGGAAGGTCACCAAGGAGGTCCGGTTCCTCCGGCCGTTCACGATCACCGACGACATCACCCCGTTCAACGCGATGTGGGTGAGCAGCATGTCGGCGAATTAGCTCTAGCGTCCCCGCGCTCCCGGTGCGGCCGCTCTCCGCACCGGCATCTCGGCGGTGGCGTCCCCGCTGTTAGACTGTTCGGCCGGCGTGTCGATGCCGGAGAGGGACGTGTGACCACACCCGCTCGGGGCGGTTTTCGGTTGATTCTCGTCCGCGCCGCCCTGGCCTTCTCCACACCGATCCTGCTCGGAGCCTACTCCCTTTTCCCGCAACTGTTCTTCCTGCCCTACGTCGCGCTCGTGCCGTGGATCCTGCTCTTCACCGACGACCGGAACGCGCCGGCGTCGTTCTGGTGGTTCCCGGTCGCGGGTTGGACCGGGATCTTCTTCCAATACACGGAGATCGCCCGGTTCGGCTGGTTCGCTCCCGTCCTCATGGGGATCGCGCTCCTGCTCCTGTGGCTGCCGTTTCCGATCCTGCTCGGCACGATTCACCGCGCGTTCCGCTGGCCCCGGGCGGTCAGCTTTCCGATCGTCTGGGTGGCGCTCGAGTGGTTCCGCATCACGTTCACCATCGCCCATCTCGATTTCTACACGCTCGGGTACTCCCAGGCCCCCCTGTTGCCCCTGGCACAGATCGCCGACATCACCGGCGTGTACGGGGTGTCCTTCCTCGTCGCGATGGTCGACGGTCTCGCGGCCGACATCATCGCCGGGTGGCTCGCGGCGCGCGCGGGGGTCGCGGATCCTGCCCGCAAGCGCCGTAACTGGCGGTGGGCGCTGATCACGGCCGGCGCGTTCGTCGTGGCGTTCGCGTACGGGATCGCGCGCCTGGCGAGCGCGCACAACGCGGCGGGTCCGCGCCTGGCTCTCGTCCAGCCGGATATCGAGCACAGCGAGCGGAATACGGTCGGCATCCATCTGAGCGAGGTTCTCTACACGGACGACCGGGTCCGCCCCGGGACCGCCGACCTGATCGTGTGGCCGGAGAACGCGATCCTGGACAACGTCCGCCGTCCCGGCATCTACCTCCCCGACCTGGCGTGGCTCTCCCGGGAGAAAGGGGCGCTGCTCCTGGTGGGAGGGATGGGCAAGGCTCATGACGCGCCGGGGCGCACGACCAACATGGCCTACCTCGTCGACGGCGAGGGCAACGTGCTCGGCGAGACCGGCAAGCAGGTGCTCTTCCCCTGGTCGGAGTTCATCCCCGGGGACGTGTTTCTCAAGAGCGTGGCGCCGCCGCTCTGGCGGCTCCAGCGCCGGCTCGTCCGGCTGGCGTGGGGGTTCTTCCCGACGGGGACGCCGGTGTCGAGCACGCAGCTTCTGTCGATGCCCTGGAAGGGAGAGCCGTTGCCGTTCGGCGTGCTGATCTGCCTCGAGAACGCCGTGCCTCCGATTCCCGCCGAGGCGGCGAGGCGCGGCGCGCGGTTCCTGGTCAACATCACGAGCGAGCAGAAGATCGGCGGCCCCGTGCAGGAGCAGCTCCTGCGGATCTCGAAGTTCCGCGCCATCGAGAACCGGATCCCCTTCGTGCGCTGCGGCAACTCGGGGATCTCGGGGTTCATCGACGCGCAGGGGAGGTCGCGCAGCATCCTCCGCGGCGAGCACGGGGGGACGATCTCCGACCGCGGCGTGCTCGTCGATCGCGTCATCCTCTCCCGCGGACCCGTCACCTGGTACGCAAGGAGCCACGACGCGTTCGCGCTCGCGTGCGTGCTCGGCACCCTCGCGGCGTTCGGTCTCGCGGTGAGGCGCCGCTTCGGTCGCGCCGCCGCGGCGTTCCTCGCCGCGGCGCTCCTGGCCGCGCCGGGGTGCGATCCTCCGCCGATGCCCGGGCACGACGCCGCGGCCGCGGCGGCCGGGCTCGCGGAGGGCCGGGCGCTCCTCGCGCGCGCCGACGCCAAGGGGGCCATCGCACCGCTCGGTGCCGCGTGCGGGGCGCCGGACCCCTGCCGGGAGGCGATCCCGCTCCTGTCCTCGGCGTTCCTGCTCACGCGCCGGTTCGAGGACGCGGAGGCCTTCTTTGGAGCCCTCGCGGCCTCCCGTCCGGAGCTTCGCGCCCAAGCCCTGGCGGAGCGGGGCCGGTTCCTCGACCTGCTCGCGGATCTTCGCGCGGCCGAGCGCGTCACCGCGGAGGCGGCGGAGCTGGGGCAAGTCCCGGCCGTCTGGGCGGCGCTCGGGACGCTGCGCATGCGGATGGACCAACCGGCGGCGGCGATCGAGGCGTACGGTCGCGCCCTGGCCCTCACCCCCGACGATCCGCAGATGCGGTATCTCCACGCGCGGGCCCTGTGGCTTTCGGGGCGCGCCGACGAGGCAAGCTCCGAGATCCGCGCTCTGCTGTCCGATCATCCGGACCACGGGGCCGCATGGGCGGTGCTCGGGCGATTGCGCGCGGCGGCCGGGGACGCGAGCGGCGCGCAGGAGGCCTACCGCAACGCGGTGCGCGGCGATCCGGAAAACGTCGAGGCTAGGCTCATGCTCTCCCGCGCGGCGATGGTCGCCGGCGATCGCAACGAGGCGGTGCGCCTGCTCGGCGAGATCTGGGAGATCAACACCCGGGCGGTGGCCGCCGCCGGGGCGAAGCGATGACCGTCATGCAGCACGTCCGCGGAAACCTGATCCGCGGGCTCCTGCTCGCGCTGCCGACGATCATCACGGTTTGGCTGCTCGGCCTCCTGTTCGCGCTGATCAGCGACAACGTGACGCCGTGGGTCCTCGCCGCGCTGCGCCTCGCGGGGATCGCCGAGGTCGACCCCTGGCACGGACGGGTTCTCGTCCCGCTCGTGGGGATCCTTCTCACGCTCGCGGTCATCTACCTGCTGGGCCTGCTGGCGGCGAACCTCGTGGGGCGGCGTCTGTTCGGGCTGATCGAGCGGGGGATCCTCAAGATCCCGGTCGTTCGAGGCATCTACGGCGGCTCGCGGCAGCTGCTCGACGCGCTCAACGTCGGCACCTCCGGGGCGTTCTCCCGGGTCGTCCTCGTCGAGTATCCGAGAGCCGGGGTCTTCACGCTCGGCTTCGTCACCAACGAGACGATCACCCGGCTGCCCGGGCCTGCAGGGACGGTCGACGCGGTGACCGTGTTCTTCCCGACCACGCCGAACCCCACGTCGGGCTGGCTCGCCGTCGTGCCGACGACGGAGATCCGCGAGGTCGACCTGAGCATCGAGGAGGGGGTGAAGCTGATCGTCAGCGGCGGGATCGTGTCCCCGGCGGCGCTGGGCGAGAGGATCCGCCCGGCGCGCGGCCCCGGAGCCGCCGCCGGAAAGGCCTCCCGATGAGCGCCGTGATCGTGGCGGTCGGCAGCGAGCTGCTGCGAGCGGGCCGCCGCGACACGAACGCGGAGTGGCTCGCGGCAGAGCTCCTTGGCCTCGGCGTCGTGACGACGTGGCGCGCGGCCGTCGAGGACGACGCGCGCCGCATCGCCGCGATCGTCCGTCTCGCACGAGCCGGCTCCGAAGTGGTGCTGCTCACCGGAGGACTTGGTCCGACCGAGGACGACCGGACCCGGGACGGCCTCGCCCTCGCACTCGACCGGCCTCTCTCGCGCGACCCCGATATGGTCGCGGCGATCGAGCGGTTGTTCGCGGCGCGCGGACGGCCGTTCCGGCCGGTGCAGGCGCGGCAGGCCGAGCGTCCGGCCGGCACCTCGTGGATCCCGAACCCGGTCGGCACCGCACCGGGAATCCTCGACGAAGCGGATGGGTGCCTGCTCGCGGCGCTCCCGGGCGTTCCGGCGGAGATGCGCGCGATGTTCGAGGCCACCGTGCGGCCGCGTCTGAGGTCGCGTGGCACCGGCGCGATCGCGCAGCGGACGCTGCGGATCGCGGGCCGGCCGGAGGCCTCCGTGGAGGAGGCGGTTCGCGATCTGTATGCGACGCCTCTGACCGACACGACGATCCTCGCGGGCTCGGGGCTCGTCGATCTCGTCCTCACGGCGACCGGGCGCGACCGGTCCGAGGCCGTGGCCCGCCTGGAGGCGCTCGAGGGCGCGATGCGGGTGCGGCTCACGGCGGACGTCTTCGGCGTCGATGGCGACACGCTCGCCTCTGCCGTCGGCCGGCTCCTCGCCGCGCGCGGGGCCACCGTCGCGGTGGCGGAGTCGTGCACCGGCGGGGGCCTCGGAGAGGCGATCACCGAGGTGCCCGGAGCCTCCGCGTGGTTCCGCGGCGGGCTCGTCTGCTACGCGAACGATCTCAAGTCGAGCCTGGCGGACGTTCCCGAGGAGACGCTCGGCGCGTTCGGCGCGGTCAGCGAGGAGACGGCCCGGGCGCTCGCCGCAGGCGCGCGGCGGCGCTGCGGCGCGACGTTCGGGCTCGGCATCACCGGGATCGCCGGGCCGACCGGCGGAACGCCGGGAAAGCCGGTGGGAACCGTCCACGTGGCCCTCGCCGACGACGGTCCGGGGCGCGCGGTGCGCTTCGTCGGACCTCCCGACCGCGCCCTCGTCCGCCGCATCGCGATCGTCGTGGCGCTCGACACGCTGCGACGCCGCTTGCAGTCATGAGGCTGTTCCTGGCCCTCGAGCTTCCCGCCGAGGTCCGCAGCACCGTTGCTGCCGCCGTCGAGGCTCTGCCGCTCGACCGGAGGGACTGGCGGCGGACGCGGGAGGAGGCGCTTCACCTGACGCTGCGATTCCTCGGCGAGGTCGACGAGAGAACCCGCGCGGCCGTGGAGCCGGCGGCACGCGCGGCCGCGGCGGGGGTTCCGCCGCTTCCCCTGCGCGTGGGAGGCTTCGGAGGGTTCCCCGCGAAGGGGCGGCCCCGGGTCGCGTGGGTCGGCATCGAGGACCTCTCGCAAGGCGGCGCGCTCGCGCGGCTGGGC
>DATKHQ010000362.1:0-10564 GCA_035510175.1 Candidatus Sulfotelmatobacter sp.
GATGGATCGGCCAGCGCATGGGAGGGGACCACTGCAACGCATGGACCACATCACGAAGCGCGCCGTTCCGCGGTTTCGGCGTCCACTGCCCGTCCGCGCGGACACCCGCTGGACATCAACCGCCGAGTTGGCCTCGCTCCTCAGCCAACAAGCTCGCGGCCACCGTGGTAGCGGGACCCTCGAACTCGCGGTACAAAGTATGCGCCGGGGGGCACGGAGGGTCGACGATGTCGCGCGTGAGAACAGTGTGGATGCTCGGAGTTGTTTCCGCGGTGGCGGTGACGATGGCCTCGGGTGCGTTCGTGGGAAGCGGGGTCGAGCCGTCGAAGGGCGACGACAACGATCAGGGCAAGGTGGGACAGTCGCGCGTCCAGCGCGGTTACAACCTGGCGCCCGTGCCCCTCAACCTTCGCGGAAAGAATCGGGACCTCGTCGGCCTCGGCAGCTACATCGTCAACGCCCAGGGCGGCTGCAACGACTGCCACACCTGTCCGCCGTACACCCCCGATCACGATCCGTACACGGGCGGCGACGGCAAGCCGAACGCCGCAAACTACCAAGCGGGAGGAACCCCGTTCGGGCCGGGGATCGTGTCCCGGAACATCACTCCGGACGATTCGGGAAAGCCCGCGGGATTGACGCGCGCCGAGTTCATCGACCTGATGCGGCACGGGCACGACCCCGACAACGCGGGTCAGCTCCTCCAGGTGATGCCCTGGCCGGTCTACGGGAAGATGATCGAGCGGGACCTCGCGGCGGTGTACGAGTACCTCAGCGCGATCCCTCACGCGGAGACGAGCCCGGAGTGCGCGCCTCCGCCTCCGGCCGCGGCGCACTGAGCTAGTAGATAGACACGATCTGGGGTTCGACCGGCTCCCAGCACGTCGCGCAGACCCGCTTGTAGACTTCGAGGTCGGTGATGCGCACGTGCGGGGACCGGTACCCCGGACGTATCGGCTCCTCGCGGAGCAGATCGGTCGACAGGTACTTCTTGTTGTCGTCCGGAAGCACGGTGACGATCACCGCGTCGTCGCCCATCTCGTCCGCGAGCCGGAGCGCTCCGAGGATGTTGGCGCCGGAGGAGATCCCGACGCCGATCCCGATCTCCCGCGCGAGCTTCTGCGCCATCAGGATCGCGTCGCCGTCGTCGACGGCGACGATCCGGTCGAGGAATGGCAGGTCGACGATCGGCGGGACGAACTCGTCCGAGATCCCCTGGATCCGGTGCTTGCCGACCTTGTGGCCGGTCGTCAGCGTCGGCGAGCCGGCGGGCTCGAGCGGGTGGATCTTGGCGGCCGGGCTCAGGCCGCGCAGGTACCGCCCGACGCCCATCACGGTGCCCCCTGTTCCGACCCCCGCCACGAACGCATCGGGGGTGAGACGGTGCTCCCGGAGCTGCCACCAGATCTCGGGCCCCGTCGTCGCCTGGTGGGCGGCGCAGTTGTCCTGATTCGAGAATTGCCGGGGGAGGAACGCCCGCCGCCCGCCGTCGGCGAACTCCTCGGCGCGGCGGATACTCTCGAGGAAGCCCCCGTCGGAGGCGGAGACGAGGTGAATCTCCGCCCCGAAGCTGCGCAGCAGCTCGATCCGCTCGCGGCTCATCCAGTCGGGCATGAAGATCGAAACCGGGTGCCCCATCGCGCGGCCGACGCCCGCGAGCGCGATGCCGGTGTTTCCGCTCGTCGCCTCCGCGATCGGCATCCCGGGGAGCAGGCGTCCCGCCGCTCGCGCCTGCTCGAGGATGTAGAGGGCCATCCTGTCCTTGATGCTGCCGGTGAGGTTGAGGTGTTCCGCCTTCGCGTACACCGTTCTGCGCCGGCCTCGGTCCTCGCACGAGATGGCGAGGAGCGGCGTGTTTCCGACGAGGTTTCTCAGGCCTCGGATCATGCCGGAATTCTAGGATTGGCGAGCACGCGCTGCTTCATTCTAAGGCGACTCTTTCGGTCGGGAGCCGGCCAGCCGGCGCAAAAGGGTCAGCGCCTCGTCCCGCTCGCGGATCTCCCCCCGGTCGCGTGCCTCCTCGACGGCGTCGATCAGCCGCCCGACCTCCGGACCCGGGGGGATCCCGAGCGCCAGGACGTCCCGGCCGAGCACGAGCGGTGCCGCGGGCGCCTCGTCGAGGCGGGACGCCGCCACCGCTTCGGCGAAGCGCAGCCCCGGCGCGTACGGAGCGTCCGCGACGCCCGGGATCCCGCGCCCCCGCCAGTCCGCCTCGCAAGCCGCCAGGAGCACGCTCCAGGGCACCGGGTGCAATCGCTTGAGCACCTTGCGGACCGCGTTCGTGTACGAGGCCGGATCCAGCTCGCCGCGCTCGAGCGCGTAGTAGAGCGAACCGGGGGACAAGTGATGGCGGACGATCGCGAGCACGGCGCGCTCCGCCTCCTCGCCGAAGGTCAGCCGGTCGAGCACGGCGCGCGCGGGGGCTTCCCCTTCGGCCTCGTGGCGCGGCGAGACGATGCGGATGCGGCCGTCCTTGAGCGCGCGGGCCGTCGTCGCGGGCTTTCCGACGTCGTGGAGGAGGGCGCCGAGCGTCACGTGCAGCGCGTCTCCCGGTGACAGCGCCCACCGTCCGGCGCGGACGATCCCGGCGGCGTGGTCGAGAACCATCATCGTGTGGACGAAGACGTCTCCCTCGGGATGCCACTCCTCGTCCTGAGGCGTCGCGGCGAGCGCCTCGATCTCCGGGAACCGGTCGGCGAGCGCGCCGATCTGCCGGGCGAGCGTCACCCCGACCGACGGGCGGGCCGCGTCCTCGAGGAGCTTGCGGAGCTCCTCGGTGACCCGCTCGCGCGAGAGGTGCCGGAGCTCGCCGCCGCCGACCATCCCGCGCATCAGCGCGAGCGTGCCGGGCTCGACCGCGGCCTCGAGGCGCGCCGAGAGCTGCACGGCCCGCCAGACGCGCAGCGGGTCCTCGGGAAACGTGTCCCGGTCGACCGCCCGCAAGACCCGCGAATCGAGGTCGGAAAGACCGCCGTGCGCGTCGAGGACCTCCCCGGTGAGCGGATCCGCGGCGAGCGCGTTGATCGTGAAGTCGCGGCGCCGCGCCGCCTCGGAAAACGGCAGGAAGGGATCGCCGACCACGGAGAAGCCGCGGTGGCCGGAGCCGGTCTTCGACTCGGATCGAGGGAGCGACACGTCCACGTCGATCCCGTGCCCGAGGTGGATCTTGAAGATCCCGAACGAGCGCCCCACCGTGTTCAGGCGCCCCGGGTGGAGTGTCTCCAGGAGCGGCTCGAGGCGCTCTGCGGGAACGCCGTACACCTCGACGTCGGCGTCGACGGTGGCACGGTCGAGCAGCGCGTCGCGCACGAAACCGCCGACCAGCAGGGCCCGCGGAGGAACGTCGCGCCGGTCGGGCGGGAGCGCGGCCAGCTCCTGCGCGAGGCGGTGCACGGCGTCGAGCGGCGCGGAATCGGCGCGGGTGAATCGCTCGTGCCGGCGGTCGCGGGACATGCTCAGCGGGCCGCGGGAGCGAGGATCGCCACGCGGTGCTGCCGCGTGTCGACGACGATCGTCTTCCCGTCCAGGAGGTCGAGGCCGAGGAAGCCGCTGATCTCGACCCCACCGAGGCGGCTGCGCTGGGTCATGTCGGCGCCGGTCACCGCGTCGCCGCGCGATTCGAGCCCGGCAAAGCGCATCCGGACACCGCGGATGGTCGTCGCGCCCGCGACCGTTCCCCCGTAGGTGCGCACGGTCGCCGCGTCGGCGATCTGCGCGCCGGGCACGCGCTTCGCGTAGGAGAGCCCGAGGCTCGACCGGGTGGCCCCCGTGTCGAACAGAAACAGGCCGTCGCCCCCGCCGGCGGCCCCGGCGGTCACGAGCATCTGCCCCGAGACCGACCAGTACGGCGCTCCGTCCGCCACCGCCTCGGTCTTCTCGAGGACGAGACGACCCTTGGCGAGGTCGAGCGTGGCCCGATATCCCGAGAAGACGCTCAGGCCGAGGACGCCGCGGATGCGCCCCTGCGGGTCGAACTCCTCCGTCGTGGTCGTCACGAGCGCGTCGCGGAAGGAAAGGCCGCCGAAGGCGATCGAGGGCAGGATGCCTCGCCCCGATCGCGTCCGGCCCGAGCCTCCGCCCGCGAAGACCGTCTCCTCGGAGAGCGGTTGCAGCCCTCCCTTGGCGACCGCGCGCTCGACGACGAACAGACCGGTGCTGCCGCTGTCGAGCAGGAGGCGCACCTTCTTCCCGCGCGCGAGCGTGGCCTCGAGCACCCACCCCCGGCTCGCGCCCTCGCCCAGGAGCGGCTTCAAGGGAAGCTCGACGCGGTCGGGGCGCGTCGTCCCGACCCAGATCTCGCGCTCCCCGAGCGCGCGGTAGAGGCGGATCGTTCCCCGGGCGCTCTCGATGCGGTCGGGGTCCTCGCCGGGCCCCTTCGCGATGTAGGCCTCGAGCATCGCGATCGCGGCCGCGCGCGTCTCGGTGGCGCCCGAGGCGTTGAAAAGGATCCAGGGATCCTCGGGCGCCTCCTGGGCCGCCCGCCGGAGGAGCTTCGCCCCGTCGGCGTCCTTCCCCTGCGCCGCCCACGCGAGGCCGAGCTGCGCGATCCCGCGCGGCGGTGCTCCCTCGCGGCCCGCGAGCGGAGCGAGGGCTGCCGCCGCCTCGTCGATCCTCCCGGCCCGGTAGAGCGCCTCGCCGAGGACCGCGGTGGCGTCCGGGTCGTCCGGATTCGCGGCCGCAAGCTCCCGCGCCGACGTCAGCGCCTCCTCCCAGCGGTCGGCGGCGATCGCCGCGCGCACGTCGGTGGCCGTGGCGGCCGCCGCGAGCAGGATCGCCGCGAGCACGTCAGGCCTTCGGGAGGCCGTCCTTGATCACGGCCTCCATCGCGTCGGCGAACCGGTCGATCTCGTTCGGCGTCGTGTAGACGTTCGGCGAGACGCGGATCCCTTCGAACTGCGTGTGGGTGATCCCGACCACGAAGATCCGGTGCTGCGCCCAGAGGTGCGCGGCGAGATCGCCGGACTTGACCCCGTCGATCGCCACCGTGGCGAATGCCCCCGCGCGGCCGGGCAGCAGGCTCGTCGCAAAGCGGACGCGATCGCTCGCCGCGAGGCGCTTGGCCCACCGGTCCCGCAGGGCGACGAGGCGCGCGAACTTCCGCTCGGCCCCGATCGCCTCGAGGAACGCCACCGCGTCCGCGATCGCGAGCACGGGGGCCGCGGGATGCGTCCCGATCTCCTCGAACTTCCTTATGTTCGCGTCCATCTCGGGAGGAGCCGCCATCAGCGGCCACGTCCCCTTGATCGTGTCTCGGCGGAGGAACAGCAGCCCCGTCCCGATCGGCGCCGAGAGCCACTTGTGGAGGCTCGACGAGTAGTTGTCGCAGCCGAGGTCCGCGATGCGGGTCGGCACGTGCCCGAACGCGTGCGCCCCGTCGACGATCGTGGGGATCCCGCGCTCGCGAGCAAGGGAGACGACCTCGCGCACCGGGTGAATCGCGCCGGTGAGGAAAACGACCTGGCTGACGAGCACGAGGCGCGTGCGCGGAGAGATCGCGGCGGCGTAGGCGTCGACGACCGCCTTCGGGTCGGGCGACGGGGCGGGAACGGGGAAGGTCTTGAGCACGATCCCCTCGCGGCGCTCGCGCTGCTTGAAGGTCGTGATCATCCGCGGATAGTCCTGGTCGCAGCAGACGACCTCGTCCCCGCGCTTGAGGTCGAGTCCGTACTGGAGGTTCTCGAGGCTCTCCGACGCGTTGCGCGTGATCGCGACCTCCTCGGGATCGCAGCCGAGAAGACGCGCGAGCCCGGCGCGCGCCGTCTCGCGCTGGGGCTCCTGCACCTGCCACATCGTGTACGCGGGGGCGAGATTCGACAGGTCGAGGTTCCGCTTCATCGCGTCGAGCACGACCGCGGGAGCGGGGGCGACCCCGCCGTTGTTGAGGTTGATCAGGCTGCGGTCGACCGGATACGCGCGCTGGATCGGCGTCCAGAAATCCTCGTCGCCCGCCAGGTCCTCGGGGCTGCCCGGATGGCGGGCGGCCTCGGCGGTGGCCCCGAGGAGGGCGCCCCACGAGGAGTGCTTCGCGAGCGCGACCGCGGCCATCGCCGCCGCGGGAACCTGGATCGAGCCGAGAAACGTCCGACGGTCCATCTCGAAAGCCCCGGGTTGTCGCCCGATTCTAGCTCGGCTGGCCTTTCCGGCGTGTCGGTCGCACATTCGTAGGGGGCACGGGAGATTTCTTCATGGGTCGCAGGGGAGCCGGATTGGTGCTGGCGGCCGTACTGGCCGCTTGTCCGTCCGTCGCGGAGGAGACCGGCAGCTCGCTGTCCGACCGCCTGCTGGTGGTCGCGAAGCTGCAAGAGGCGGGCAACCATCGCGACGCGATCGAGATCCTGGAACAGATTCGCGAGACCGACGCGCAGAACCCGACCGTGCTGTACGGGCTCGCGCTCTCGCTCTACGCCGTCGGCGAGGACCGCGAGGCGGCGCTGATCGGCGAGACGCTCATCGGCGAGTCGAGCGGGCAGCCGGCGCCGGCGGACATCTACGTCGTCGTCGGGAGCGCGTACGGACGTCTGCGTCTCTGGACGAAGTCCGAGGAGACGTTCCGGAGAGGCCTTGCCGCCTGGCCGGACAACCAGGCGCTACGCATCCAGCACGCGATCAGCCTCGAGGGCCTCGGCCGTCTCGACGAGGCGACCGTGGAGCTCGAGGGATGCTTGAAGCAGTCGCCGTACGAGGCCTCCCTCTGGCGCGCGTTCGGGGATTGCCTCGCCGCCGCCGGATCGCCCGGCAAGGCGTTCGCGGCGTACGTCCGCTCGCTCACCCTGGAAACCGACGAGGGACGCGCGAAGGACGTCGCGACGAGCCTCTGGGGCCTCCTGTTCCGTGCCAACCAGGGGAAGGCGGACGACGCCTCGGAGAAAGCGGAGGCGCGCGGGATGGCCCTGCTCGGGGCGCTGCGAAACGACGCGCACTGGGCGCACCAGTCCGACGCCAGCTACTTCGCCTACGCTCTCGACACGTCGCTGCGTCTCGTGTCGGCGCTGAACGGACAGCAGGCGCGCGATCTCTTCTGGGGACCGTTCGTCCTCGACTACTTCGACGAGGTCCGCGCCGCCGGTCACATGGAGGCGATGGCCTACGACATCCGCCGCGCCACCGGCGATCCCGACGTGGCGCGGTGGCGGGCAGCGCACGAGCAGAAGGTAGCGGCGTTCCGGAACTGGTCGGAGCGCTGGTCGGTGAACCGGAAGCACCTCGTCACGGACGGCGAACCCCCGCGCTGAACCCCCGGCCCCCGCCTTCTCCCGCCGCCGGTGTAGACTCCGGCGTTACGAGGCGGGAGGTGCTTCGTGAGCGAAGTCAAGGCGAAGGCGGGTGAGCGGCCGGGAGATCCCTGCGCGATCGTGATCTTCGGCGCCGGAGGGGACCTCACGCGCCGGAAGCTCCTCCCGGCCCTCTACAACCTCAGGCGGTACGGCCTGCTCCCGAAGGACTTCGCGATCGTCGGGATCGGCCGGCGCGAGGCCAACCGGCAGGACGTCGTCGCCCAGATGGGGAAGGACATCCGCGAGTTCGCCACGACGACCGTCGACGACGCGCTGTGGAAGGAGTTCGAGGAGCGGACGTACTTCACCGGGTTCGAGTTTTCCGACGCTTCGGGGTACGCGCGGCTGGCGAGGATCCTGGAGGACGTCGCGCAGAAGCACAAGACGCAGGGAAACGTCCTCTTCTACCTCGCGACCCCTCCCAGCTTCTTCGGCACGATCGCGAAGTGCTGCGCCGACAGCGGGCTCGCGGCCGAGGAGGGCGCGCGCTGGCGCCGGTTCATCGTCGAGAAGCCCTTCGGCCACGATCTCGACTCGGCGAAGGCGCTCAACCGGGAGCTGCAGGCCGTCCTGTCGGAGCGACAGATCTACCGGATCGATCACTACCTCGGCAAGGAGACGGTCCAGAACATCATGGCGTTCCGGTTCGCGAACGGGATCTTCGAGCCGGTCTGGAACCGCCGCTACATCGACCACGTCCAGCTCACGGTCGCCGAGACCTTGGGCGTCGAGGGGCGCGGCGGCTACTACGAGTCCGCGGGCGTGCTGCGCGACATGATCCAGAACCACATGTTCCAGCTGATGTCGCTCGTCGCGATGGAGCCGCCCTCCTCCTTCGACGCGACCCCGGTCCGCGACGAGAAGGTGAAGGTGTTGAACGCCGTCCGGCCGCTCGTGCCGGAGGAGATCCTCCAGCGCACCGTGCGCGGCCAGTACGACGAGGGATTCGTCGACGGGCAGAAGCTCCCCGCCTACCGCGCCGAGCCGTCGGTGGCCCCGGCGTCCAACACCGAGACCTTCGCCGCGATCAAGCTCGACGTCGACAACTGGCGCTGGGCGGGGGTGCCGTTCTACCTCCGGTCCGGAAAGCGCCTGGCCAAGCACGTCACCGAGATCGTGATAGAGTTCCGCCGGCCGCCCCTGCTCGCGTTCGGCAAGATCCAGATCGGGACGCTCGAGCCCAACCGCCTGGTCCTCCAGATCCAGCCCGAGGAGGGGATCAAGATGGAGATCAAGGCCAAGCGCCCGGGCGCCACGATGCAGCTCACGTCGGTCGCTCTCGACTTCAGCTACAGCGACTTCGGCCCGACGGACAAGGCGACCGGATACGAGCGGCTGCTCTACGACGCGATGATCGGCGACACGACGCTGTTCCACCGGGCCGACATGGTCGAGGCCGCGTGGCGGATCGCGACCCCGATCCTCGACGTGTGGGGCTCGATCCCGCCGCGGGACTTCCCGAACTACGCCGCGATGTCCTGGGGGCCGGCCTCCGCGGACGATCTCATCCACCGCGACGGGCGGCACTGGCGGAATCCGTAACCGAGGGACGCGAGCCTCCGATGAGCGAACCCGCCGGCGCCGAGCAGCGGCGTCTCGAGGAGGACGCGAAGCGCCAGAAGAACTGGAAGCGGTGGGGTCCGTACCTCTCCGAGCGGCAGTGGGGGACCGTCCGCGAGGACTACTCGGCGACCGGCGAGGCCTGGGACTACTTCCCCCACGATCACGCCCGCTCGCGCGCCTATCGGTGGGGCGAGGACGGCCTCCTCGGCATCACCGACCGCGAGTGCCGCCTGTGCTTCGCGATCGCGCTGTGGAACGGGCAGGACCCGATCCTCAAGGAGCGCCTGTTCGGACTGTCCGGGCCGGAGGGGAACCACGGCGAGGACGTCAAGGAGCTCTACTACTTCCTCGACTCCTCGCCGACGCACGCGTACATGAAGGCGCTCTACAAGTACCCGCAGGCGGCGTATCCGTACACGCGGATCGTGGAGGAGAACCGCCGCCGCGGGAAGGGGCAGCCGGAGTTCGAGCTCGCGGACACGGGAATCTTCGACCAGGGGCGGTACTTCGACGTCGTCGTCGAGTACGCGAAGGCGAGCCCGGACGACCTGCTGATCCGGATCACCGTGCACAACCGCGGCCCGGAGGAGGCCCCGCTCCGGCTGCTCCCGACCCTGTGGGCGCGCAACACCTGGAGCTGGGGGCGAACCGGGGAGGGGTACTGGAAGCGGCCGCGGCTCTCCCGCGCCGGCACCGGCACGATCGAGGTGGAGCACGAGTCGCTCGGGCGGTTCCGGCTCGACGCGGGCCCGGGCCCGTCGGGCGCGATGCCCGAGCTGCTGTTCACCGAGAACGAAACGAACGCGCAGCGGCTGTTCGGCTCCGCGCCGGCCTCGCCGTTCGTCAAGGACGCCTTCCACGCCTACGTGATCGGGGGCCGCAAGGACGCGGTCAATCCCGCGGGAGCGGGCACGAAGGCCGCGGCGCTCTACGCGCTGACGGTGCCTGGAGGAGGCGACGCGGTCGTCCGGCTGCGGCTGACCGCGGCCGCGGAGGCGACGGCCGAGCCGCTCGGCGCCGGCTTCGATCCCGTCTTCGAGGAGCGGATTCGCGAGACCGACGCGCACTACGCCGCCCTGATCCCGGCGGCGGCGACCGACGACGAGCGCCGGATCGTCCGGCAGGCGGCCGGCGGGCTGCTCTGGTCGAAGCAGTTCTACCACTACGTGATCAAGGACTGGCTCGAGGGGGACCCGGCCTGCCTTCCGCCGCCGCCCTCGCGCCGGTCGGGACGGAACTCCGACTGGCCGCAGCTGTTCAATCGCGACGTGATCTCGATGCCGGACACTTGGGAGTATCCCTGGTACGCGGCGTGGGACCTGGCCTTCCACATGCTTCCGTTCGCGAAGATCGACCCGGAGTTCGCCAAGAGCCAGATCGTCCTGTTCCTGCGCGAGTGGTACATGCACCCGAACGGGCAGATCCCGGCTTACGAGTTCGCCTTCGACGACGTGAATCCGCCGGTGCATGCGTGGGCGGCGTGGCGCGTCTACAAGATGACCGCCCCGAAGGGGAAGCGCGACCGCGTCTTCCTGTCCCGCGTCTTCCAGAAGCTGATCATCAACTTCACCTGGTGGGTCAACCGCAAGGACGACGAGGGGAACCACCTCTTCTCCGGCGGCTTCCTCGGTCTCGACAACATCGGCGTGTTCGACCGGTCGAAGCCGCTGCCGACCGGAGGCCATCTCGAGCAGGCCGACGGGACGGCGTGGATGGCGTTCTACGCG
>DATKHQ010000363.1:0-1807 GCA_035510175.1 Candidatus Sulfotelmatobacter sp.
CTCGGGAGCCGCGCGCTCGAGCGCAGCGGGACGGGTCCGGCACCGCCGCGCGCCGTCGAGGAGCCCAGGCAACGGTCCCGCCTGCGCACGCTGGCGCTGATCTTCGCGGGTTCGGGATTCGCCGCGATGGTGATCGAGGTCGCCTGGACCCGCGGCCTGGCGCTTACCCTCGGCAGCTCCGTCTACGCGTACGCCGCGATGCTGACGGCGTTCCTCCTCGGCCTCGCGGGAGGGGCGGCGGCGGCCGCGCGCGTGATCGCCCGGCGCCGCGTCAACCCCGCCGTGGCGCTGTCCGTCGCGCTCTCGCTCGCTGCGGTTGCGACGGCCGCGACCGCCCACGTGCTGCAGTGGCTTCCCAGGGCGTTCGGCGAGATCTATTTCCGGTTCAAGCCGAGCCCGGATGGCTGGCTGCTCGTCGAGGTCGTGCTCGCGCTCGTCGTCATGTTCCCGGCGACGTTCGCGCTCGGTTGGGTCTTCCCGCTCGTGCTCGAGATCCTGGGTCCGGTCCGCAGCGCCACGGCGGCAGTCGGGCGGGCGTACGCCGCGAACACATTCGGAACGATCGGCGGCGCGCTGACCGGCGGCTTCGTGGCGATCCCGCTCCTGGGCGTCTCCGACTCCTTGGTCACCACCGCGGTGGTGCAGGGCCTCTTGGCACTCGTCGTCGCCGCGGTCCTCGTCGAGGCGTCCCCGAAAGCCGGCCGCGCTGCCGCGGTGCTCGCGGCAGCCGTGATGGTCGCCAGCGTCGTGGCCCGGCCGAGCTGGGACCTCCTGCTGATGAACAGCGGCGTCTACATGAAGATCCAGGACATCGACCCGAAGGACGGGTGGAAGGGGTACCTCGCCCGCGTGAAAACCGACAATCAGGCCGTCTACGCGAAGGACGGTCTGACGGCGAGCGTCTTCGTCGGCATCCAGCCGTCCCTGGACAACCTGTACCTGACGGTCAACGGCAAGACGGACGCGTCGTCGCGCCTCGACACCGAGACCCAGATCGTCGCGGGGCATTTGCCGCTGCTCCTCCACCCGGATCCGAAGGACATTCTGATCGTCGGGCTCGCGAGCGGGATGACCGTCGGCTCCGCGGCGCGCCATCCGGTCGACCGGATCCGCGTCGTCGAGGTCGAGCCGGCGATGGTCGGAGCGGCGCGCTGCTTCTCATCGGTGAACTACGGGGTGCTCGACGATCCGCGCGTGACGCTCTCCCTCAACGACGCCCGCAACGAGCTTCAGTTCAACTCCGCGACGTACGACGTGATCGTCTCCGAGCCCTCGAATCCCTGGATGACGGTCGCCTCGAACCTGTTCACGGAAGACTTCTTTCGCATCGCGCGCACCCGCCTTCGCCCGGGGGGCGTTTTCGGCCAGTGGATCCAGATGTACTGCCTGACTCCCGAGTACCTCCGGTCGGTGCTCGCGGCGTTCCGCGCCTCGTTCCCGAGCGTCCTCGTGTTCGAGACGGGGAACGGAGTCGACCTGATCATGCTGGGTTCGGACCGGCCGCTCCGGCTCGACTTCGATGCGCTGCGCACGCGGATGTCTGAATTCCAAGTGATGACGGATTTGTCGAGAGTCCGGATTCGCGGGCCCGAGGACCTCGCGGGCATGCTCCAGACAGGGGGAGACGACATCGATCGGATCACCGCGGGGGCGCACCCGAACACCGACGACAACGGGTACGTGGAGTTCGCAGCGCCGAAGCTGCTCTACGCCGAGACGATCGACCCCAACCTGGCGATGCTGCAGGGGAACGGCCGGGATCCCCTGACCCCGCTGAGACCGCTCTTCGTGAATTCGCCCGACGACG
>DATKHQ010000364.1:0-2173 GCA_035510175.1 Candidatus Sulfotelmatobacter sp.
TACACGAGGGCCGCCGTCGCGCACGCCGAGGTGTCGATGATGTTCTTCCGCCACGGCGTCTCGCGTGTCGGATGGTGGTCGATGCAGAACGTCTTCGCGGCGCGCGCGCGCACGGCCGGCTCCATCCGCCCTAGCCGGTCCGGCGCGGAGTTGTCGAGGAGCACGATCGCATCGCAGGCGTCCAGCACGCCGTCGTGCCGCGGGGCCTCGTAGCTCTCCGCCTGCGGCCCGTCGAACTCGAGCCACCGCAGGCTCTCGGGCGTCCGGTCCTGGTTGATGATCCGGACCTCGCCACCCCGCGCGAGCAGGAAGCGCGCCAGGCCGATCTCGGAGCCGATCGCGTCCCCGTCGGGGTTGACGTGCGTGACGAGCACGCACAGGCGCGCCTCGTCGACGAGCCGCGCGAACTGCGCGCGCTCGGCCTCCCCGATCATGGCTCGCCCCTCATCTCCGTCGCGAGCGCGACGTAGGTCGTGACACCGGTCCGGAACCGCTCGGCGAGCTCGTCTCCCACGCGCCCCACGATCTTCGCCGGAACGCCCGCGGCGATAGCCCCAGGAGGAACCTCGAACCCCTCGCGCACTACGGCTCCCGCCGCCACCAGGGCCCCGCGGCCGACGCGGCAGCCCGTGAGCAGGATCGCGCCCATGCCGACCACGGCGTCGTCCTCGACCGTGCAGCCGTGGACGATCGCGCGGTGGCCGACCGTCACGCGCCCCCCGACCCTCGCCGGGAATCCCCGGTCGACGTGGACGACTGCGAGATCCTGGACGTTGGTCTCCTCCCCGACCTCGATCGGCTCGAGGTCCCCACGGAGGACGCAACCGTGCCAGACGGAGGCGCGCGATCCGATCGCCACGCGGCCGGACACGACGGCGCTGGGGGCGATCCACGCGTCGGGCGCCACGTCGACGCCCGCGTCGCGGCGGGTCCGGCCCGACCTCTTCCCCGACGACATCGACGCGCTCCCGGTCTCGACCGCTGGAATCGAAGCGGAGGAGACTACGCCTGCGCCCGGGGGGGTGTCAAGGACGCGCGGGCTCCCGCGGCATCCGATCGAGCAGCGCGACGAGGATCCGCGCCTGGTACTCCGCGTCGTAGTCGGCGCGGTGGACGCGCGACGGGTCCTGCGGCGGAAGTCCGAGGAGACGCTCGAGCGACTCCTTCGACGTGTCGTTCCACGACACGCCGAGCCGGCCCATCGCGAGGCTCTTCGTGTCGAGACCCTTGTAGCCGAACGGGTTCTCCATTCCGAAATGCGCGTAGTAGTAGGCGATGTACGACCAGTCGAACACCGCGTTGTGCCCCACGAAAACCGGACGCTCCGTCTCGCCGCGGGCGGCCTCGCGTGCGAAGCGCGCCAAGTCCGTCATCGCCTCGCGCGGTGCGCGCCCTTCCCGCTTCAGGCGCTCCGCATCGAGGCCGCACACCGCCATCGCGCCCGGATCGAACCCCGGGAAGATCGGCTGCAGCTCGACGTAGAACGAGCGGCCGAGAGCGTGACGGCCGCCGTCGGGACGGACGACGGTCGCCCCGATCGAGAGCAGGTTGTAGAGCGGCGGGACCGGCCCCGACGCCTCGCAGTCGACGCAGACGTAGATCAACGGCGCTCCTCTAGAACGTCTCGAGGGTGCTGAACAGGAACTGGACGCGGCCGATTGTAGACGGTGCGCCCAAGGGGAACGCAACGTCGAGGTGGAGCATCGATCCTGCGGACGAGCGCGTGGAGCTGAACCTCAAGCCCCCTCCGACGTCCGAGACGAGCCGGTCGTGGACGGGCTCCGCGCGGTCGTGGAACCACGCGCCCCCGCCGTCGAAGAAGACGGCCCCGCCGAGCCGGAACAGGTGGAGGTACTCGCGGGACCCGTACAAGCGGCGCTCGAGGGTCAGCAGCACGCTCCTGTCTCCCGCCCGGTAGCGCAGCGGGTATCCTCGAAGGCCGTTGTCGCCGCCGAGCAGGATCTGATGGTCCGGATCGAGCGCGCGCGCGAGCTGGACCTGGAAGAGGACGAAGAACGCGGACGACTGGCGCCGCCGCAGGAAGTAGCGCATCGATCCCGTGCCGAGGACGTCCTCGGCTCCTTGCGTGGTGTACCGGCCGGAGAACGTCCCGTCGAAGAGCCAGACGTCGCGCCCGGCAACACCCGTCCCGCCGTGCGCCGCTCCCTGGGCG
>DATKHQ010000365.1:0-12910 GCA_035510175.1 Candidatus Sulfotelmatobacter sp.
CGATCTAACCGAGGAAGAGAACGCTGATCTTGTTCTCGAGGCCAAGGCCCGCGAGTACCCCGAACAGGAGCCATGCCCTCGGATCCGCGCCGGAGAGGATCGCGGCCAGGACGCGAAGGCACGCGATCCAGAACACGACGTCGAACGCGTTCATCGAATAGAAGCCGCAGAGCGCGATGACTCCGGGGGAGAGCGCCGCCGCGAGACTCGCAAGACGCTGCGCGAAGCCGCCCCCGCCCAGCGCTCGCGCGGTGTCCGCCGTCAACCACGCCGCGGCTCCGGCGCACACGGCGACGACGGCTCGCATCGCGAAGAGCGACTCGCCGAACGCCGCACGCACCGCGGCCAGGACCGCGATCGACAGCGGCGGGTGATCGACGTATCCCCAGTCGAGGTGCCGGGCGCAGGCCAAGTAGTACAGCTCATCTCGAAAGATCCCGTACTGCCGCCAGGTGGCCAGATGGAGGAGCACGATCGCCGCGGGGATCCCGACGGTGGCCACGCGATCTCGTGAGGGCAAGGGCATGCGCGCAGGGTAACGCCAAGATGCGCGCCGGGAGCCCCTTTCCTAGTGGTTGTGACGGGATTGTTGCTCTACCGGCCGAGCGCCCAGGTCCGGAAGCCCTCGCGAATCTCGTGCGCGCCGGAGTACACCGAGGACGGCCCGAAGACGGGTGCGCCGTCGAGCTTTGCTACGGGAGGCATTCCCAGGTAGATGGGAATCGCGCCCGCCGCCACGCACTCTCGCGCGATCTCCTTCAAGTTCGCGAGCGCCGTCTCGACCGGAATGCCCGCGTCCAGATCGTTGATCCCTCCGTCGAAGATGACGTACAGAGGGTGATCGGCGGCGAGGATCCCCGGCAAGCTCGCCAGGATCGACGCGGTAGTGTCCCCGGGGTGCCCCTCGATCGTCACCTGGCCGACGGTGATCGGGCTGGTGGCCCCGCACGTCCCGCCCCCCGTGCACTCGGTGGCTCCGGGGTAGGTGCACTGCTCGCCGTCGTTCGTGCCGCCGCTGCACGTCCCGACGTGGGCATTCAGCGCGTCGACCAGCCCCTGGCGGAGGTACTCCGCGTAAGGTGTGCCGCCGGACCACGGACCCATCCATGAGTCACCGACGAGCGCGATGTTCCGCGTGCCCGGCGCATTGATCAGCCAGTTCGTCGAGACGGCGGAGTCCTTCAGGCCCGTTTGGCGCCGGACGGAGACGTAGTCGAACCAGTCGCTCGTCGACCCGCAGCCGTGGTAGCCGAACTTGACTTCGCGGACGCCGTACGGAACGGTCACGGTCGCCGAGAACCAGCGGGGGAGAACGTACCGATTCGTCTTCGCGTCCGCGGCGGTGAACGAGACTTTCATCTCCGGTCCCTGCGTCCAGACCCCGTCGCCGTCGCGATCATCCAGCAGACCGAGAGAATCGCAATCGAACTGTTGCTGGAACAGACCGGAGATGATCAGCCGCGCCGTCGACCGCACCGTGAACGGGCTCGCCTGGACGAGATCCGTCGTCGAGCCGTCCAGCACGACGCAATTGAACGGTCCCGTGCCCTCGCCGGAGTTGCAGCTCTCTCCGGGACGGGGCGGCGTCGACCCCGAGCCGGCGTCCCACGCCGCGCGGTCGAGCATGCCCCCCGACAGGGACCAGCCGTCGACGACCCCGGGCGCGTCGCTGTCGAACCCGGGGTTACCGACGAGGTTCTGTCCCTGCGCGCCGTACACGTCGCGCGACGCCGCCCCCAACCGGAAGCCGATCAGGTAGGCTGCGCCGTCGGTCGGGTGGAATTCGTGCCGCCACACCGGCGCGACCGCCGTCCCGGGGACGCTCGGCTCCGCGGCATAGTCGATCCAGGGGTAGACGGTGTAAGACTTGCCGCCGCGGCAGGCGCCATTGTCGACGACGATCGTGTGTGTCCGCGAAGCCGGGGACGGCGTATTCCCGGCGACCGCGTGATCGACCCCTATGCTACCGATGTAGAACGTGTCGCCGACGGACAGCGGGCGGCAGCGCCCGTCGCCGCCGCAGTTGTTGGCGAACGGGCCGATGCAGATCGATCCGGTGAGGCCCTGGCAGTAGCCGGTCGGGCATTGCAGCGTCTGCTCGACGGTGTTGTCGTTGTACGCGCTGCTGGTCGCCATCGTCGGGCGCCCGAGGAAAATCTCCGTCCACACGTCGAACACGGCGGGCTGCGTGTAGTACGCCGGGTTGCCGTACCGGGCCGCGTGCAGCCAGGCGAGGTACCTCCAGTAGACCGGGTGGGTTCCGGCGGCGGCCGCCGGTGCGGAGAGCGACGCGGCGAGGATGGCGAGGCTCGTGAGCGCTCGACGCATGGCAGACCTCCTCTTGCGCGCGGCGCCGATCGAAGGCGCCCGGGGTTTCTTCCATCATCCGCCCGCTCGAGCCTCCCGTCCAGATTGGGGATGCGCGCTGTGGTAGCCTCGCGTCCCCGGGGGCGAGCGCGCACACCATGAAGACATTCATCAAGATCGTCGGCGGTTTGATCCTGGCCGTCCTCCTCGTGATCGGGGGGGCGCTTCTCTACATCGGCAGCGGCGGTCTTCCGCACTACCCGCCCGGAAAGATCGATCTCAAGGTCGAGGTCACGCCGGAGCGGGTGGCGAGCGGCCGGCACACGGTGCAGATGCTCTGCGCCGGCTGCCACCTCGACAACGAGACCTCGACGCTGGCCGGCAAGCCGATGGCGGACATGCCGGCGCAGTTCGGCAGCGCGCATTCCGCGAACATCACCGGCGACCCCGACACCGGCATCGGGAGCTGGACCGACGGCGAGATCGCCTACCTGCTGCGCACCGGCGTGCGCCGCGACGGGAGGTACACGCC
Source organism: Candidatus Sulfotelmatobacter sp. (assembly GCA_035510175.1). GTDB lineage: Bacteria > Acidobacteriota > Polarisedimenticolia > Polarisedimenticolales > DASRJG01 > DASRJG01. The sequence goes on from DATKHQ010000365.1 coordinate 2,840, forward strand.
CCCGTGGATGGTCAAGCTGCCGCACATGTCCGACGAAGACTTGCAGGGCATCATCGCGTTTCTCCGCTCCGACGATCCCCTCGTGCGGCCGGTGAAGGCGAAGCGGCCCGAGTGCAAGCCCAGCCTGCTCACGAAGGTGCTCGCGCGGTTCGCGTTCAAGCCGCTCCCGTATCCCTCCGCTCCGATCACCTCGCCCGATCCCGCCGACAAGGTCGCCTACGGTCGCTATCTCGTCCAGGGTCGGGCGGTTTGCTTTCCATGCCACTCCGCCGACTTCGCCAAGCTCGACGAGATGGTGCCCGAGCGGTCCGCCGGGTATCTCGGTGGCGGGAACAAGATGCCGGACATGAACGGGCGGTACGTGACTTCCGCGAACATTACCCCGGACCCGGAGACGGGGATCGGGAAGTGGTCGGAGCCCGAGTTCGTCCGTCTCGTCCGGTTCGGCGTGCGCCCGGACGCGAGCGTCATCGCGTACCCGATGGTCCCGTATCCGGAGCTCTCGGACGACGAGGCGCGCGCGATCTACGCCTACCTCAGGACCGTGCCGCCGATCCGGAATGCCGTGCAGCGCCCGGTGGCGACGGCCATCGCCGGTGCCGACGCCGGACGCGCCGCGTACTACAAGTACGGCTGCAACGGCTGTCACGGCGATTCCGGCGTCGGCGTGTACGACCTGCGCAAGGGTGCGACCGATTTCGCCACCGACGAGGAGCTGATCGCCTACATCCGGCACCCCGAGATCCGCAAGCCCGGCGTGAAGATGCCGACCTGGGACGGCGTGATCGCGGAGGCCGACTACGCGCCGCTCGCGTCCCACGTGCGGGCATTGGGCGCGCACCGCTGACCGGGACGTTCCGCTTTTTCACGGGAAAGAGGACATTCCCTTTCTTCGCAGCGAGGCGGTATCCGGGGAGCCTCGCAAGAAGAAAGGGAATGTCCTCTTTCCCAGGTCAGTAGCCGCCGCCGCCGGTCGTCACGCCCTGGATGCCGGCGCTAGCGCCGTCGAAGGTCACCGCCCCGATCGCGCCGCCGGTCGAGTTGATCGCGTGCGCTGGAGAGCCGTCGAGCCCCACGAGAGTCAGCGTCGTCGCGCCCGCACGCTGGACCTGGAACGCCAGCTCGATCACGATCGCGGACGCGCCGGCGATGCCGTTTCCCGCACCGCCGCCCTGCTCGGTGATGTGCACCTGCACCAGCGAGGGATTCGAGGTGCCGTCCACGTCGAGAAGGACGGACTGACCGGCGCCGGGGAGGAGCGCGGTCTGCACGTACGACGACTCGGAAACGAACCGGGCGAGCGTGGGATCGCCGACGGCGACCCCGAAGGCGAACCCCGAAAGATCGAGACCCTGCTCGGGGCCGTAGATCACGACGTCCAGCACGACGGCCGCGTTCGAGGCGGATCTGGGCACGAGCTTGACGAGCCCCGGCATCGCCGCGGTCGGGCTCTGCGTCAGCTGCGCCGAGGTCATCGAGTCACCATGACAGCCGGTGGCGAGGACCGTGAGAGCGAAAGCGAGAGCGATCGAGCCGGCGGTGGCGTGTCTCATGGCATGTCTCCTTCTTGTCTCCTCGAGACGGATGAGGGGGCGGGCGCCGTGACCCCAACCGGGGCTGGTTGCGGAGAACGGGGGGAACTCCGGCCAACCTCCGTCACGACGCCCGTCCCGCTCATGGGGGAAGCTCCGAGAGGCGGTCAACGGTCGTCCGAGTCCCGGCCGTCGGAAACGGGCACCGCCGGCTCGACCCGGTTCATGGTTCCGTTCAGGATCCAGGCCCGCTGGCTCGGCGCGAAGCGCGGCGCCAGGAGGCCGTCGTTGATCTCGCGGGTCACCGCGAACCGGTCGAAGCTGGTCGCGGGCAGGAAGAGACGGGCGTTGTCGTCGAACCCGTCGCTCGCGGTGTCGACGTCACCTTCCACCGCGGAGATCACCCCGTCGCCGTTCTGGTCCACGCGCGCGACCTCCGCGGCGTAGGCGTCGAAGAGGCGCTGGGGGAACGGCGTTCCGGGCTCGAACGAGGCGATGCGCTGGTACACGTCGAGATAGATCTCGTGCGCGAGGCCGCTCGGGATGAATCGGTTGCGGAACTCGCGCTGCGCGTCGACGTCGCCGTCGAACTTGTCGGGATCGCGAGGCAGGAACGGGCTGTCGCCGTAGACGGCCGGATCGTTCGAGATGCCGGAGGGCCCGGAGCCGGGCACGGTATCGCGAACGGCGCCTACCCGGCCCGCCTCGAACGTTCCCGGGATGCCGCCGGTGAACGGCAGCTCGTAGAGCGGAAAGACCCAGTTGGTCGTGTAATTGAACTCCCAGTACGAGTGGACGTCGCTCTGCTGCAGCGCGTTGTAGGCGCCCATGCTCACGAAGATCGGCACGAGGTTGCTCTGCACGTCGGGAAAGTGGTCGGTCTCGGCGGGGAAGCGAACCGCGCGGCCGTCGCTCGTGAAGAGCCGTCCGGCCACAGCGTTGTTTCCGGTGCCCATCGCCCGCAGCGCGTCGGCATCCGCCTGCAGGATCGTTCCGAACTTCGCGTGGCCGTCGGTGCGGGCGGTCCCCACCGAGGCGACCGTGAGGTCGTGGATCATCCACCCCTCGTACCAGCCGCTCTCGTTGTTGATCACGAACAGCGGGTCGATGTCGGTGAACACGTCGATGAACGCGCGCACGTTCGACGGGTCGGTCGGCAGGTCGGGCTTCGGCTCCAGGACCATGCGGACCGCACCTATCGTGGACAGACCGCAGTCGGCGCCGGTCGCCGTCAGCATCACCTGGTCGTTCACGCCCGGAAAGATCGTCGTGAACACGTTCCGCTCGAAGCCGTGCGTGTCGAGCAGGTAGTACTGGAACAACCGGCTCGCCTGGTCGGCTTCGGCGAATGCCTGGAGGGGAACCGTCGTGTGGGGCCGCCCGGCCAGGCGAACCAGTTGCTGCTTGAGCGGGGTGGGAAGCGGGCGCACGTCGCTGCGCTGCGCGACAGTCGCCATGTCGGTGACGGCGTGGGGGTTGGGATGGCACGGCGGGGTTACGGGGTCGGTGACGAGCTTGACCTGCGTCACGGGAAAGGAAGCGCCCTTCCCGTCGCCCGAGTGCGAGCTCGCCGCGTGCGCCGTCGTCTCCAGGCTGGTGGCCGCGGTGGCCGCGACCAGGAGCGCGGGCATCCAAGTGATTCTCTTCGATCGATTCGACATTGAAACCTCCATGGCGCCCGTTCGCCCTAGATCGCGGGGCGCGACGAATCTCCAAGGCAGGAGGCGTGCCAGCTGGGTGCGACGGGGCACTCGCGCGCGATTCGTCCGCTGCGGCGGCGTTTGTCGGCGATGTTCGTCGAGGAGGCTCGTGGCGTCGCGACGTCCGGAGTTCCGATCGCTCGGCAATGTGCCGCTCGGGCGGCAGCACTCTAGTCGGAGGCGCGCTCGGCCCGGATCCCCTCGGCCGTCAGGATGCTCGCGACGAGATCCGAGCAGCCGCGAATGGAAACGCCCTCGCGGTCCAGGCGCGAGAGCGTGTCGAGTCCCGCCCGGTCGACGAACGCGACGCCGGAAAGATCGATGATCACGGGACGAGTCGATCGCAGCGCGCGGGAGCATTCCTGCTCGAGCAGACCGGCCCAGGGATCGGTCAACCGGCCGTCGAGCTTGAGCGTCACTCCCGAGACCGGCTCGTCATCGCGCGTAATTCGCAGCACCATGCGGGTTACGGAACGCACGTCGCGTGCCAGGCGTCCCCCTCAGGCGGGCTGGCGCCCGCCGTTTCCGGAGCCGGCGGCGGGCCGCACGATACCGAGCCGCTGCATCCGCGCCTCGAGCGTGGTGCGCTTCAGCCCGAGGATCTTCGCGGCACCGCGGTCGCCGCTCACGCGCCACCCGGTCGTTTCCAGAACGGAGAGGATGTGCTCCCGCTCGACGTCCTCGAGCGAGCGGCCGGCGCGGTGCGCGGAAGGGCCCGCGGTCGGCGCCTCGAGATCGGCGACCTCGAGGCGTCCCTTCGAGGAGAGGATCACGGCGCGCTCGATGACGTTCTGCAGCTCACGAACGTTTCCCGGCCAGGCGTAGGCGGACAGTCGCGAGAGCACCGCGTCGCTCGGCGGGCCGACCTGCTTGCCCATCTTCGCCGCGTAGAGCATCACGAAATGCCGGACGAGCCGGGGCACGTCGTCGAGGCGCTCGCGCAGCGGGGGAATGTGGATGGGGAAGACGTTGAGCCGGTAGAACAGATCGGCCCGGAACTTTCCCTCGGCGACGGCCTGCGCGAGGTCGCGATTCGTCGCGGCGACCAGGCGGACGCTCACCTTGATCGTCCGCGTGCCGCCGACGCGCTCGAACTCGCCGTCCTGGAGGACGCGGAGCAGCTTCGCCTGAAGGTCGCCCGGAAGATCTCCGATCTCGTCGAGAAAGAGCGTCCCGCCGTGCGCGAGCTCGAACCGGCCCAGCTTGCGCGACAGCGCGCCCGTGAATGCTCCCTTCTCGTGACCGAACAGCTCGCTCTCGATCACGCCGGCCGGGAGGGCGGCGCAGTTGACCTTCACCAGGATCTTGTCTTTTCGCCGGCTCAGGTCGTGGAGCGCCCGTACGATCATCTCCTTCCCGGTGCCGGTCTCGCCGGTGACGAGCACGGTCGAGTCGGTGTCCGCGACCTTGCGCACCCCTTCGAGCACGCCGAGGATGGCGCGCGATCCGCCGACGACGTCGCCGAACGCGGCCTCGGCCTTCGCCTCCTCCTGCAGGTACAGCTTCTCCTCCTCGAGGCGGGCCTTGAGCGTGGCGATCTCCTCGTACGCGAGGAGATTCTCGATGGCGAGCGCGATCTGCTCGCCGATGGCGAGCAGCAGGGAAGCGTCGTCCTCGGTGTAGCGCCCCGGCACGCGGCTGCCGGTGTTGAGCGTGCCGATGATCCTCCCCTTGACCGTCAGCGGAACCGAAATCGCCGAGAGAATCCCCTCGCGCACCAGCAGCTCGTGCTCGAAGAACGAGGGCGCTTCGCGCAGGTCGGGCGTCAGCAAGGGGCGGCCGTTATCCAGGATCCATCCGGAGCGGCTCCCCGTGTGGGGCCACTCGGTGCCGAGGGGAATGACCGGCGGGGAGGGGACCGGACCGGCCACCCCGAGCACGGTGAAGACGTCGCGGACGGGATCCCGCAGCACCAGGGCCGCGCGATCGAACGGGATCACCCGCGCCAGCGCGACGGTCGCCGCTTCGAACAGCGAGGCGCGGTCCAGGCAAGTCACGACTGCGTTGTTGACGTCGAGGAGCACGCGGAGACGCTCCTCGGAGGCGCGCAGCTCGGTCGTGCGCGACTCGACGAGCGTCTGCAGGTGCGCGCTCAGGCTGGTCAGCTCGGCGGCGAGCCCGCGCAGCTCGATCTCGGAAACCGCCGACCGCGCGAGCACCCGGAGGACCTCGATCTCCTCGGGCGTCCAGGCATGCGGGGCCCGGTCGACGACGCAGAACGCCCCGAGCGCGTGTCCTCCCGAGGTGATCAGCGGGATCCCGGCGTACGCGATGATCCCGTGCTCCGAGACGGCCGGGTTGTGCCGCAGCGTCGGATGCTCGCGCGCGTCCGGGACGAGGAGCGGCTCGCGCGACTCGACCGCGTGCCTGCAGAACGAATGGGAGAGAGGCGTCTCGCGCGCCGCGGCCAGCGGCTCGGCGAGGCCACGCTGGCTCTTGAAGAACTGACGGCGGTCGTCGACGAGCGAGACGTAGGCGACCGGGACGCGCAACACCGACGTCGCGAGCGATGTCAGGCGATCGAACGCTTCCTCGGGGGGCGAGTCGAGCAGGCAGGTCCGCCGCAACGCCTCGAGGCGCGCCGCGTCGTCGATGGCCGGTCCGAGATCCCCCACTCGATCACCTGGCGAGTCCGCCCCGCCGCGGACTGGGCTGCGCGAGTCGCATCGTAGACCCTGGCCGCCCGGTGCGCCCGCCGGGGCCTGCGGCCGGCGGTCCCCCCGGTGGGGCGGGACCAAACCGGCCGCTGCGACCCCGGCTCGCTTCGTGACAAACACGTGAACACTCAATGCGTCTCGACGGCGCCCGTGGCCCCGCCGCCGTTTCCGGTCGGGGAGAGGATCTCGACGGACATCCGGGAGCGCGCGAGGACCAGGCGGACGATCTCGTCCCGGCCGGTAGCGTCGGGGCGGGAGTGCACCTCGTCATGGGCGACGGACTGCGCGATCGCGCCCACCCTGCACGGGGCGGTCGCCACGACCTTCTGCCCCTTGGTGACCTGCACCGAGTCGAGCGTCGGGCTGACCGCGATCTTGTACTCGCCCGGCGAGAGAGTGACGCCGTTCAGCACGAACGGTGAGTGAATCTGCAGCGTGTCTGTGGCGGCAAGCGCCGTTGAGACGAGCGCCGCGACGGCGAAGACGGCGAGAACGGTGAGTGTGCGCTTCATTGGGGGGCTCCTGTTCCCGATCTCCCTTCCAGTCCCTGGGACCCTTGGCGCCGGGGAGACCTAACGAACGCCCGGACCCATCTGTACTTCCTCGGTGCGCTGATAACGCACGGGCCGTGCCGGTGGTTGCGTGCGGCGTGCGATCCCTGGCTAAACCCGTGCATACGCTGATGTAGTACGCGTGGAGCGCACGAGCGGACGAGGACAAAGGACCCACGGTAACTGCCAAGGGGATGGGAGGGTGCCGAAGGGTTGGCGGTGTCCCCTCGACCGGGGTGCTAGTCGAGCCCGGCCGGCCTCTTGAACCGCTCGTCGCTGATCGTCGGGTTCAGCTCGATCGAGTCCACGACGATGCGCAGCGGGTTGGGGCGGCCCGCCGCCGCGACCTCGATCGTCCGTGGAAAGAGAATCCCGTTCGTCATCCGGTGATCCGCGAAGGACGTCTCCATGCGCACCGGGCGCCCGCCGATCTCTCGCGTCATCTCGGTGCGCACCTCGTAGTGAGTCTTCGCGTCGATGTAGTCGAACCGGGTTCCGCCGCTCTTGAGCGTCACCTTGAGCTTGAAGGCGTCATGCCCGCCGATCGTTTCGCGGCCGGCCAGCTCCACCACGTGCCCCTTCGCCTTCCAGTCGATCAGCGGACCTTCGATGTCCGCCTGCTCCATCGCGTCGGCGACGGCGTCCTCGCTCATCGGATGGACGCTCGCATCTCCGTGGAACGGCGCGACCTGCCACCCCTTCGTCCCGTCGGTCACGTACACCCCGGTGATCCCCTGGTGCGTGAACTCGAAGCGCACCTTCCCCGGCCGCTTCAGCTCGCGCACGACGACCGCTTCCCGGCCGGGTCCGGCGAAGGCGTGCCCCTTCTGGCGCAGCGTCTGGAGCGACCGGATCTTCGCGAGCCCCCCGCGCGCGGCGATGTAGTCGGAGACGACGGAATCGACCGTCGGCGGGGGTGCTCCCGTCGCCGCCATCGCGAGCGCCGCAAGCGCGATCGACGAGGCGACGCCGCACACGATTCGCCTGATGCGGCTCAACGTTTCCCCCCCGCGGCGGCCTGCCGCCGCAGCTCCGAGGCCGGGGTGAAGGTCCAGTCGGGCGCGGGCCCCGCGGGCCACGTGCTCACGCCGTATCCCCAGCCGCCCCAGTACATCGGGTAGTTGTACTGGCGGGACTCGGCTTCCTTGGCCCGGGCCTCGGCCTCCTTCGCGCGCGACTCGGCTTCGCGTGTCGCGGCCTCCGCGTCGCGGGCCCGCTGCTCGGCATCGCGCCGGGCCCGGTCGTTCGCTTCACGGGTCTGCGCGATCTGCGCCTCGGCGGGGGTCATCCACTCGCCGTCGTACTGCACGTAGCCGCGCGCGCGGTAGCTCTCCTCCTCGGTGACCCACTTTCCGTCGAGCTGCACGAGCCCCATCGCCGCGTTCGCGTCGGCGTCGTTGGGATCGACCTTCAGGACCTGCTTGTAGGCGTGCTTGGCCTGCGCCGACAGCCCCTGGTCCGCCGCCCACCGCCCGAGCTTCTTCCAACCGGCGAGGTCCTTGGGACCGAGCTTGCTCGCGCGATCCTCGTAATCGTCGAGGGCGCAGCGCCCCTTCACGATCCTGTCGACCCGGTCCATCGGAAAGCCGACGATGCCGCCGCCGACGTCGACCTTCACGCTCGTCGCGGTCTGCTCCACGATCCGGCCCTCGACCGATCCGGCGTCCTTCAGGAACACCTGATCCGCCGCGGCCAGCGTCGGGATCAAGACGACAAGGGCAGCGAGCGTTCGCACGAAATCCCCTAGCGGCCTCGATACGCGAAGAAGCTCGCGGTCACCGAGGCGTCGCTCTCATTGTAGAAGAGCACGCGGTAGCGCGGGAAACCGAGATCCGCCTTCTTGGGCTCGGCCATGTAATAGGTCGCGCCGGGCTTGAGCGTCGTGTCGATCTCGATCGTCACCGGGAGCAGACCGAGCTGCCGGAATGCGTGGATGAAGGGCTCGACCTCGGGCACCAGGATCGCGCCGATCTTTCCAGGCTTCGTGACCTGGTCCTTGACCTCCCCGGCGAGGTTCAGGACGACGGACTTGTACCCGTCGCAGTCGAATACGCCTCCGTCGACGAGCTGCGCGGTGTTGGTGCGCGGGACGGTGGGCACGGGAACGTGGCGAACCGCGGCCAGCGCCCCCTGGTACTCGAACGCGCTGTCCTGGGCACGGAGGACCGGGGAAGGAACGGTCATCGTGAGGATGGCCGCGGAGGCGACTGCCGTACGAACGAGCGCTCTCATGACGGAATCTCCTTCGTGTCGAGGCCGGGAGCGGATCGATCATAGCGCGCCGCCGGCCGCGCGTTCCCGCATAATCGCCCGGCATGACCGCGCGCACACGCAGGAGCCTGCTGACCGCCCTTCTCGCGGCGTTCGGGGTGTGGGTCGCCGTCCTCGCCGTGTACCAGGTGGACGACGCGTACATCACGTACCGCTACGCGGAGAACATCGCCCACGGCATCGGGTTCGTGTTCAACGCGGGGGAGCGGGTCGAGGGGGTCAGCTGCTTCCTCTGGACGCTCGTGCTCTCCCTGGTCGCCGCGATGGGGCTCCCGCTTCCCGTCGTGACGCCGATCCTCACCGGAATCGCGGGCGCCGTCACGGTGGCGCTCCTCCCGAGCGTCAGCGCGAGCGCGCGGGGACGGGAAGCCGCGGACGCCTTCGATCTCGGCGCGGCGGCGCTACTCGCGGCGAGCCCGGCGTTCGCGTACTGGAGCGTCGGGGCGCTCGAGACCGTGCCGTACACGCTCCTGCTCGTCCTGGCGTTTCGCGGCCACGTCCGGGAGAGCGCGCGGGGGAGCGGCGCACGCTCGGCGGTCTGGATGGGTCTCGCGACGCTGATGCGTCCGGAAGCGCCGTTGCTCGCCGCGGCGCTGGGGGTCGATCGGGCGCGGAAGGGAGCGTTCCGTCCGGTGGTCGCCTGGTGCGGTCTCGTCGCCGCCTTCTATGCTCCGTTCCTGGTCTTCCGGCGCCTCTACTTCGGCGACTGGCTCCCGAACACGTACTACGCGAAGGCGGGAGGAGACCTCCTCGGGAACGTCGAAGCCGGCGGCGCGTACACCGCGCGCTTCTTCTCCTCTCTCTGTCCGTCGTTCGGGGAGCACGACGCGGTGACCGCGGCGGTCGGCGGGGCCGTTCTCGCCGCCCTCGTCGTGTTCGGCTTGCGGCGCCCGGCCCTCCGTGGCGCGGCGCTGATTGTGGTCGCGCTGCTCGTGGCGGTCCTGCTCGAGGGCGGAGACTGGATGATCCTGCACCGGTTCTTCGTTCCCGCGCTCCCCTTCGTCGCCGTTCTCGTGGCGGCGGCCGTGGGTGCGATCGCCGATCGGGCGACTCGAAAGAACGCGCGCACGGTCTCGGAGATCGCCCTGGCGCTCGGCGTCGCCATGATCGCAAGCTTGCTCACCTACGGTCTCTCGCAGCGCAACGGCGGCAGCGGTCTCGTCGTCAACGCCGCGGGGTACTCTCACGCGCATCGCGACATCGCGCTCTTCATCAAGGGACGGGCCCATCCGGGCGACGCGATCGCGGTCATGGACGTCGGCATCATCGGCTATCTCAGCGGCCTCGAGATCCTCGACATCTCGGGGCTGACCACGCCGGAGATCGCGCACGCGCCCGGCCGCTTCATGGACAAGGAATT
>DATKHQ010000366.1:0-5350 GCA_035510175.1 Candidatus Sulfotelmatobacter sp.
ACCACCTCGATCTCTGGGTGCGGAAGGGAGTGCCCGGACACGTATTCCCGCTCCCGATCGTTCCGGGATGCGACATCGCCGGGGTCGTCGATGCGCTGGGGCCCGGTGCCACCGGTGCCTCCGTAGGCGACGAGGTCGTGCTCGGCCCCGGATCGTCGTGCGGCGTCTGCGCGGCGTGCCGCGCGGGGAACGATCCGCTCTGCCGGGACTACGGGATCCTCGGGGAGTCGCGCGACGGCGGTTGCGCCGACTGGGTCGTCGCCCCCGATCGCAACGTCTTCCCCATTCCCAAGGGGCTCGATGCCGCGCACGCCGCCGCCGTGCCGCTGACGTTCCTGACCGCCTGGCACATGCTCGTGGCCCGCGCCGGGCTCAGGATCGGAGAGCGGGTCCTCGTGCACGCGGCGGGCTCCGGAGTCTCCGTGGCCGCGATCCAGATCGCGACGCTGCTCGGCGCCCGCGTGCTCGCCACCGCGGGATCGGACGCGAAATGCGCGCGCGCGATCGAGCTCGGCGCGGAGGAGGCGGTGAACACCGGCAGCGGCGACTTCGTCGCCGAAGCGCGGCGGTGGACGGGCAAGCGCGGCGTCGATGTCGTGGTGGACCACGTGGGCGCCGACACGTTCGAGCGGTCGGTCCGGTGCCTGGCCAAGGGCGGCCGTTACGTCACGTGCGGGGCCACGTCCGGATTCGAGATGAAGACGGATTTCAGGCTCGTGTACTTCAAGAGCTTGTCTATTCTCGGATCGACGATGGGCTCGGGCCACGAGCTGATGACGGTTCTGACGCTTGTCGGCGATGGACGGCTCCGGCCGATCGTGGATTCCGTGTTTCCGTTCGAGCGTGTCGCTGACGCGCACGCGCGGCTCGAGTCGCGCAAGGCGTTCGGCAAGGTCATTCTCTCGCTCTGAGCGGATCGGATCTGTACTAGACTCCCGGGCGGGGGGGATCCGAAACGCGGCAGGAGTACACGCCGGAAGGGATCCGCATGGCCGGAATTCGCCTCCTGGTCGTCGACGACGAGCCGGAGATCGTCGCGATCTTGTGCGAGATGCTCGGGGAGCACGGCTACGTCGTCGATGCCGCGCGCACCGCCGAGCAGGCGATCGCGCTGATTCGCGAGCACATCTACGAGGTCGCTCTCATCGATTTCAATCTTCCCGACATGGACGGCATGATGCTGCACCGCCAGATCCGCCAGATGGACGAGGAACTCGCCGGCCGGACGATCTTCATGTCGGGACTCCTGCAGACCGAGGCGAATCTCGGCTACTACCGCGCGGAATCGGCGGGATTCGTCGGAAAGCCGTTCGACCTCCGCGACGTGCTCGAGCAGATCCAGCGGGTCCTCGAGGGCTGAGCGGCGCCGGCGCTACGCCGTGCCGCGGGCGGTCTTTCCCCGGACCGGCGTCGCGCCGTGCAGCAGCTTGCCCAGCATCCGGTTGAGCAGGTTCGCGCGATCGAGAAACGGGAGAACGGGACGCCGCCGCCATCCCATCCGCGACAGCTCCCGCTGGATGCCCGCGTGACTCTTCTGGACCTTGAGGCCCTTCAGGAACGCGTCGAACGCTCCTCGCCGGTCGTCGGCGGCCAGGAGCACCCGGCCGTAGTTCCAGCAGAGGTCGGCGTTGTAGAACTCGAGCGCGATTGCCTGGCGGCACAGCGCGGCGCCTTCGCGCAGGCGCTGGGCCTCGAGCGCGATCGTCAACCCGTACCACGACATGTAGCGCGCTTGAGGCACTCCGGCGCCGAGCCGTCGCTCGAGCTCGATCGCGGCCTCGAACAGGGCCAGGGCTTCGATCCCGCGCCCGGCTTCGAGTGCTGCGATTCCTCGCTGGAAACGGGTCTCCGCCGCTTGCACGAGCATCGGTCGTCCTCCGCCGCAAGAAGAATCTCGCGTCCGGAGGCCGGACCGATCCAGACCTGAATTCGTCGCGGGAATTACGGGACCGTCAGGCCGGGGCGACGGGTTCCGTCATCCGTTGATGGAATTGACCATCTCTTCGTTGATCTCGATCGTGTGCTTCTGGCGGAGCGCGTCCAGTACCCCCTGGACGAGCTGCTCACGCCGCTGGCCGAGGATCTGTTCCCGTAGCGCGGGCTTTTCCGCCTGGAACTTGGACGCGTCGAAGGTGTCGTGGCGCGTCACGCGGAAGGCAACAGCGCCTCCCTCCGCGGCGACCGCGCCGGTCGTGCCGACGGTGGTCTCCGGGGCGAAGACGATGCGATCGAGCTCCGGTACCGCGCCCGCCCCCGGCACCGCGGCGCCCGGATTCACGTCTCCGGACTTCTTCACCTCGAGCTTCAAGGACGCGGCACCCGGCGCGAGCCCCGGGGTCGCGGCGATCCGCCGCGCCGCCACGAGCGCTGCGGCGCGACCCCGCTCGTTGAGCACGTCGCTCCTCACGCGGTCGGTCACCTCCGAAAGAGGCTGGATCGCGGGCGGCAGCACGTCGGTGCAACCCACGATCGCAAGCCCCTTCGCCACGCCGACGGGCGCCGTGACGGCGCCCGCCGCGAGCGAGGCGACCTCCGCGCTGAATTCGGGGGACGGGCCGAGGTCGGCCGCGCGGTCGCTCGCCGAGACGACGCGCACCTCGGGCTTCAATCCCGCCTTCGCCGCGACGGCGTCGATGTCGGCGGCGGTCTTGATCTCCCCTCGAAGGCGCTGCGCCTCGGCGATCGCGGCGTCCTGGGCGTGCTGCAGCTCCAGCCGGCGGCGGATCGAGTCCTTGACGTCGTCGAAAGTCTCCGTGCCCGCAGGCCGCTCCTCGAGCACCTGGATGACGTGGTACCCGAAATCGGTATCGACGACGCCGGTCAAGCTGCCCACCGGCGCCGCGAAGACCGCGTCGTCGAACGGCTTCACCATCCGCCCGCGGGCGAACCAGCCGAGATCGCCGCCCTTCGAGGCCGACCCGGCATCCTCGGACAGCGACCGCGCGAGGGCGGCGAAGTCCTCCCCCTTCTGTGCGCGGGCGAGGGCCGCCTCGGCCTTGGCGCGGAGGGCCTTCTTGTCCGCGTCCGTGGCACCTGGCTTCAGCTTGAACAGGATGTGGCGCGCGTGCCGCTGCTCGGGACGCTGGAATTCGGCGGCGTGCGCCTCGTAGTCGGCCTTGACCTCGTCGTCCGAAACCTTGACCTTCCCGAGCTGCGCCTGGCGGTCGACGACGAGGATCTTGATGCGGCGCGACTCTGGACGGCGGTAGTCCTCCTTGTGGCCGTCGTACCACGCGGTCACCGCCGCGGGATCGACCTTCGTGTCGAACGGGACCGCGGAGGTGGGGACGAACACGTAGTCGTACGCGGCGTGCTCGTTGCGCTCCCGCCAGGCCGACTCGAGCTCGGCGTCGGAGACGGAGGCCGGCGCGCCGATCACGCCAGTCCACTTCCGGGCGAGGATGTCGTCGGCGAGCTGTCGCTCGAACGCGACCACGCCGCCGTCGACGTTGCTCTCCACGACCTGCGTGTACCGGTCCTTGCCAATGAACGCGCCCGATGCATCCCGGAAGTTCGGGCTCTCGACGATCTGCCGCGAGACCTCTTCCTTGGTGGTCTCGAGGCCCATCGCCCGTGCCTCGGCGAGCACCAGTTTGCGGTCGACCAGCGACTGCATCGCCTGGGAGCCGACCTTGAGATTCTTCTTCATCGTCTCGTAGCCCTGGCCGAGGAGACGCCGGTAGAACTCATCTTGCTGGCGGGCCGCCTGGATGAACTCTTCCTGCGAGATCGTCTCGCCGTCGATCCGTGCCGCCCAGTCCCGGGCTCCCTTCCGGTACGCGCGAGGGTCGAAGTACGCGCCGAGATACCCGAGCATGGCGACGGCTACGACGATCAGCACCCACTTGAGGTGCCGGAGGTTGTCGCGCATGACGTTCAGCATGGTCGGTTCTCCCGCTTTCGCCCGGACAAAGGTCGAATGGTAGTCCAGTCGCCGCCCCGGTTCAACGGGGCGGCTGGTCAATCCGCCGGAACGTGTTAGATTCGCCCTCGCGCCCCGGAGGCTTCCGACCCCGAAATGCCCGCCCGCCGAGAGCGACCGCGCATCATCCTCGACTGGTTCAACGTCTCCTATCGCAGCGTCGTCCTCGCCGGCCTGCTCGCCGTCGGAGCGCTCGTGGCCGGGGGGTGGTACCTGATCTCCTACGCGCCGAGCAAGCCGCGCGGAGAAGCCCTCGACGCGATCCACCGCGCGCAGGACAAGCTCGACGAGGCCTCGCAGTACCCCGCCGCCGAGCGGCTCGACGAGGTGCGCGGCAGCGCCCGCTCGGCGCTCGCCGAGGCCCGCGACGCGTTCGAGCGGTCGCAGTGGGACGATGCGCGGATCGCGGCGATGCGCGCGGAGAATTTCGCCCAGAAGGCGATCGACATGGCGCGCGGCGAGGGCGCCGTCTCGCAGGAGGTCCGCATTTACCGGATCGAGGGGGACGTCCGCGTGAAGCGCGCCGCCGAGTTCAACTGGGAGCCGGCGGACCGGAAGATGACGCTGCGCGTCGGCGACCAGGTGAAGACCGCGGCGTCGGGGTCGGTGCAGCTTCTCTATTTCGACGGGACCATCACGACGCTCAATCCGGGGTCGCTCCTCGAGATCCGCGACGTGCGGGAGGACCCGGCCACGAAGGTCCGGCACGTCACCGAGAAGCTCAACTGGGGCGAGGTCCTCGCGGAGACGCAGAAACGGAACGTCGACGGCTCCTTCCACGAGGTCGCGACCGAGAAGGTCTCCACGCGCTCGGACGATGCCGGCCGCTTCCGCGTCGCCGCCGATCGGCAGAGCCAGGCGGCCTCGGTCGACGTCTTCGAGGGCCACCTCCAGATCGACGCGGGGGGCCGCAAGGAACAGGTGGTCTCGGGCGAGCGCGTCAAGACGGACGCGGCCGGAGCGCTCCAGGCCAAGGAGCTGCTCCCCGGCGTCCCGCGTCTGGTGGCTCCGTCGGAAGGGAAAGTGTTCGTGCACGAGGACCCGGCGAACGCGAGCACGGGGCTGTCGTGGGAGGCGGTGCCGGGGGCGCAGCGCTACCGGCTCGTGATCTCCAACAAGGCACTTTTCGCCAGCCCGCTCTACGACCGGGACCGCGAGGAAACGTCGGTGACGATCGCCGGGATCGGTGCCGGAGATTACTACTGGAAGGTCGCCTGCGTGAGCGCCAACGGCGTTCTCGGGCCGTACAGCGAGACCCGGCACTTCCAGGTGACGACCCAGCAGCTGCGCGACAAGCGGGACACCACCCCGCCGATCCTCGAGATCACCGACCGCGTCCAGACCGGTCCGATGCTGATCCTGAACGGCCGGACCGAGCCCGGAGCCCTGCTCTGGGTCGACAACGAGAAGCTCGACGTCTACGACGAC
>DATKHQ010000367.1:0-2147 GCA_035510175.1 Candidatus Sulfotelmatobacter sp.
GCCCAGGCCCTGGTACCGGTTGTACCGGTAGAAGTAGCCGTCGTGCTCGACCCGCGCGGATCGCTCGTTCTTCTCCCGCTGCTTGTCGAGCTGCTCCATCATCTTCTCGAGCTTCTTCTTGTCCTTCTCGTCCCTGGCGAGGAGGACGAAATCGATGCTCTCGAGCCGCTCCCAGCGGCTGAGCGCGGCGAACTCGCGGAAGATCCTGACCTCGAACGGGTTCCTGTGGTGCCTGCCCAGCTCGTCGGTGTCGTGGAACTGGTGGCCGAGCTCGTGGGCGACGAGCTCGAGCTCGAGGCCGTGGAAGAGCTCGATGCGGCCGGGGTCGCTGTAGGACGTCCCGGCGACCCATTCGTTCTCCTTGCCCTCCTCGCGCTCGGCGCGGCCGAACTCGTGGAACTCGGGATTGGCGTGCAGGATGTCCGGCGGGATCCTGGAGAGGATCCGCTCGTCCATCGCGCGGAGCTCGGCCTTCGTCCAGGGATGGCCGAACGCGTTCGAGAGGATCTCGTTGAACTCGACGTTGTACTTGAGCTCGAGGCCGAACTCGGCCTTCTTCTGGTCGATCAGGTCGCGCAGGCGCTTCTCGAACTCGCGGTTGATCTTGGTGATCTTGCCGGGATCGACCTTGGGGCCCTTGGTCGCGTCCTGGACGCGGTGGCGATACCTGAGCAGCTCGTTCGCCAGGTCCTGCGCGGCGCGCTCCAGCAGGGTATTCACTTCCTCCTGCGTGCGCTGGCCCTTGGTCACACTGGCCTTGGCGTCGATCTCGAAGATCGCGCTGAGGCGGACGCTGAGGCGCTGCTCGCGCTCCGCGTTCACGTCCGCGACGATGATCTCGTAGCGCCGCCGCGGATCGTCGTTGTCGATGGCCTTCCGGAGCTCGGCCAGCCGGTTCTTCTCCATCAGCAGGTCGAACTGGTCGTCGAGGGTCGTCCGCTCGAGCAGGACGACGATCGCCTTCTCCTCGTGCTCGCGCACCCACCACATCGCGATGAACGCGTCGAGATAGAGGCCCTTGACGGACTTCTCCGCGATGTTCTCCGAGAGGAGCTTGAGGAGGTCGCGGTACTCGGCGCCGTGATAGTCATCCAGGAGCTGCCGGAAGCGACCGCGCTTGTCGAGGGCGACCAGCGTCGCGTCCAGCATGAGCTGGTGGACCTCCTTCGCGAGGATCCGGAGGCCGGCCTGCTCGTCGTCATCCAATGTCGCGCCGTCGAGCAGGTGGATCAGCAGGATGGCGGCCTCGTCCGGCCGGATGACCTTGAACTCCCAGTCGCTCCTGAGCGTGAGGGCGCGCACGGCGTCGTCGTCGCCGTTCAGCGCGACGTCGACGGGATCCGGCTCGGGGGTGGCGGCGTCCTTCTTCCGCGCCAGGCGCACCGGCGTGGGGGAGAGCGCCAGGGAGGGAGGCTCGCCGCTCTGCTGGACGACGTGCGCGAGCTCGTGGGCGATCAGGCGCTGCCCGTCGGGCGTTCCCGGCGACCAGGCGCCGGCCGCGAACACGAGGTCGTCTCCCACCGTGTAGGCGAGCGCATCGACGGCCTCGGCGCTCCGCGCCGCCTGGGCGTCGGTGTGGATGCGCACCGTGCCGAAGTCGACGCCGAAGCGCGATTCCATCCGCGCGCGCGTGGCCGCGTCCAGCGGCCGTCCGGTCGCTCGCAGCGTCTCGCCGACGACGGGCGGTGCCGGGACCGCGGCGGCGTGGCTCGCCGGCTTGCGCCGGAGGGGAGGCTCGTCCTTCTTCTTCCTCTCCTCCTCCGCCGGCTTCTCCCGAGTCTCGCCGCTCAGCGAGAAGCTCGCGAGCGCGCCGGTGGTCGAGGTGTCCACCTTCCCGACGGGCGGCAGGAGGGACGGCGCGCGGCCGGCGCGCGATTGACCCGGGGGCAGCGGCGCGATCCCCGGCGTCACGCGCCGGGAGCTGATCCAGGCATCGAGCATCCGGCGGTCGCGCTCTCGCTCCTCCGGGGTCTTCAGGCCCTCGCGGAACGCCTCCTGCTCGCGCGCCATCCTCGCCGTCTCGGCGCGGAACTTCTCCTGCTCGCTCGGCGGGGTCTGCCGACGTTCGGCGCGCTCGCCGGCGCCGAGGGGAAGGCTGAACGTCGCCAGGACCTTCGTGGGCCGGTCCACCGGGCCCTCGTAGGTGA
>DATKHQ010000368.1:0-2675 GCA_035510175.1 Candidatus Sulfotelmatobacter sp.
CCCGCTACGAGGCGAGCCAGCAGGGCAGCAAGGTCATCGGGACCGAGCACATCCTGCTCGGCCTCCTCAAGGAAGGGGAGGAGACCACGCGCGAGCTGTTCACCCGCGCCAACGTCTCGATGGACCTCCTCCAGGCCGAGCTCGAGCGGCGCAACCCGGCGCGCGAGAAGCTGTCCACCTCCGTCGAGATCCCCTTCAGCGAGGAGACGAAGAAGGCGCTCCAGTTCGCCGAGGAGGAGGCGGAGCGCCTGATGCACCCGCACATCGGCACCGAGCACCTGCTCTTGGGGCTGCTCCGTCTCGAGGACTCGGTCGCGGGCCGCATGCTCGCCGAGCGGGGGATGCGCCTGTTCGCCGTCCGCGAGGACGCGGTCAACATCTACAAGCGGCGCGCCCTTCCGAAGAAGAAAAAGGAGACGCCGTTCCTCAACGAGTTCGCCCGGGACCTCTCGGAGATGGCGCAGCGGCGTGTGTTCGACCCGCTGATCGGACGGGAGATGGAGCTCGAGCGCGTCGTCCAGGTCCTGTCCCGGCGACGGAAGAACAACCCGGTGCTTCTCGGGGAGCCGGGCGTGGGGAAGACCGCGATCGTCGAGGGGCTCGCGACGCGCATCGTCGACGGCGAGGTGCCGCCCTCGCTGCTCAACAAGCGCATCCTCGCCCTCGACCTCTCCCTGGTCGTGGCGGGCACGAAGTACCGCGGGCAGTTCGAGGAGCGCCTGAAGGGCATCATCTCCGAGCTGACCTCCTCGGACGACGTGATCATGTTCATCGACGAGATCCACTCGCTGATCGGCGCGGGCTCGGCGGAAGGCTCGCTCGACGCCGCGAACATCCTCAAGCCGACGCTCTCGCGCGGCGAGGTCCAGTGCATCGGGGCCACGACCCCCCGCGATTACCACAAGTACATCGAGAAGGACCGGGCGCTCGTGAGGCGGTTCCAGCCGATCACCATCCGGCCTCCGGACGAGTCCGAGACGATGGCGATCCTCGACGGCGTCAAGGAGCGGTACGAGCGCTTCCACGGCGTCCGCTTCGAGGAGGAGGCGATCCGGGCGTCGGTGTACCAGTCGAACCGGTACATCACCGACCGGTTCCTGCCCGACAAGGCGATCGACGTGCTCGACGAGGCGGGCGCGCGCGTGAAGCTCGGCAAGCGCATCAGCTACGGCGAGATCAAGAAGGTCGAGCAGGAGCTGCGGCGCGCGGTCGAGGGGATGAAGAACGCGCTCGCACGCAAGGACTTCGACGAGGCCGTCGCGTACCACGACAAGGAGGTCACGCTCCGCCGGCGGCACGAGGAGCTGAAGCAGCGCTACGAGGACGAGGCGAACCGGATCCTGGACGTCACGCGCGCCGACGTCGAGGAGGTGATCGCGCGCTGGACGGGCATCCCCATCCAGTCGGTGGCCCAAGAGGAGATGGACAAGCTCCTCAACATGGAGGCCTACCTCCACGAGCGCATCGTGGGCCAGGAGGAGGCGATCTCGGCGCTCGCGCGGGCGATCCGCCGCTCGCGCGCCGGGCTCAAGAGCCCCAACCGGCCGATCGGCTCGTTCGTGTTCCTCGGGCCGACCGGCGTCGGAAAGACCGAGGTCGCCCGGACGCTCGCCGAGTTCCTGTTCGGATCGGAGCGGTCGCTGCTGCGCTTCGACATGTCGGAGTACATGGAGAAGCACGCGATCGCGAAGATGATCGGCTCCCCGCCCGGATACGTCGGCCACGAGGAAGGCGGCCAGCTGACCGAGCGGATCAAGCGGAAGCCGTACAGCGTCATCCTGCTCGACGAGATCGAGAAAGCTCACCCCGACGTCCTCAACATCCTGCTCCAGGTGCTCGAGGACGGGATGATCACCGACGCCTACGGCGAGGTCGTGGACTTCAAGAACACGATCGTGATCATGACGTCCAACATCGGCTCGCAGCACGTCGCGCGGACGGGAGGCCGCCTCGGGTTCCAGACCCCCGAGCGCGAGCAGCAGTTCCGCGACCGGCGCGACCTCGTGCTCGGCGAGATGAAGAAGACGCTCTCGCCGGAGTTCATCAACCGGATCGACGAGGTCATCGTCTTCGACGCCCTCACCGAGGGGCAGATGCGGGAGATCGTCCGGATCCTCCTCAAGCGCCTGAACACGAGCCTGGCGGAGCGGCAGGTCGAGGTCGTCGTGTCGGACGAGGTCTGCGACTGGATCGTCACCACGACCTGCACGGACCGCGCGTACGGCGCGCGCCCGCTCCGGCGGGCGATCCAGAGGTTCATCGAGGACCAGCTCTCGGAGGCCCTGATCCGCGGAACGATCCAGGCCGGCGGCCCGATCGAGGTCTTCATGGACGGCGACAAGCCCGGCTTCCGCTCCGCGATCGGCGCCGCTTCGTCGTAGCGGGCGAACGCGCTGCGGCCGAGCCGCGCCGGACCCCCGTTCTCACGGGCGGTGCCCAGGGCATCGCAGTACAATGGCGCGCCTTTTCGGCCCGGGGTCCGCCGCGGCGACTCCCGGTCGTCGCCGACGAGGTCGGTGAGGGGCGGAGCGCCGACGCCGGATGATCCTTCGCAGATTGAAGATCGCGCTCGCGGTCGCCCTCTTGGCCTGCGGTACCTGCCTCGCCGCCGAGTCCGGAACGGTCGAGAGCGTGACGGTGGACGGGCTCGTCCGCATGACGAACGAGGCGTTCCT
>DATKHQ010000369.1:0-2571 GCA_035510175.1 Candidatus Sulfotelmatobacter sp.
ATCGGGCGGAAGACCGCGGAGCGAATGCTGCTCGAGCTGCGCGACGGGCTCGAGCCGAAGCGGCGCGGGCGGACCGCGCGCGAGGCTCCACCCGCGCCCCCGCCTGCGAGCCCGGGGCCCGACTCCGATGCGCTCTCGGCCCTCGTCAACCTCGGGTATCCCGAGCCGGCCGCGGCGTCCGCGGTCGCGGCCGCGCGCCGCGACCTGGGAGATGGCGCCGGTCTCGAGGATCTCCTGCGCGGCTCCTTGCGCGCCCTGGTCCGGTAGGGGGCGGCATGGCAGGTGAGGAGCGGCTAGTCGGCGGCGAGACGGAGGGTGACGAGGCCACCTTCGAGCAGTCGCTGCGTCCGCGGCTCCTCAAGGAGTACATCGGGCAGCCGCGGGTGAAGGACAACCTGGCGGTATTCCTCGAGGCCGCGCGGCGCCGCGCCGAGCCCCTGGACCACGTGCTGCTCTACGGGCCGCCCGGGCTCGGCAAGACGACCCTCGCCCACGTCATCGCGAACGAGATGGGGGGGCAGATTCGCGTGACGTCCGGCCCTTCGATCGAGCGCGCGGGCGACCTCGCGGCGATCCTGACGAACCTGAGCCGTGGGGACGTGCTCTTCATCGACGAGATTCACAGGCTCGGCCGCGCGCTCGAGGAGATTCTCTACCCCGCGATGGAAGACTTCGCGCTCGATCTGGTCATCGGGACCGGCCCGGGCGCGCGGAGCGTCCGTCTCGACCTTCCGCGCTTCACGCTCGTGGGCGCGACCACGCGCGTGGGATTGCTCTCGGGACCGCTGCGCGACCGCTTCGGCATCGTCCACCACCTCGAGTACTACCTCCCGGCCGACCTGCGCACGATCGTCCACCGCTCGGCGGAGATCCTGAGCGTCCCGATCGAGTCCGCGGGCGCCGAGGAGATCGCCCGGCGATCCCGCGGGACGCCCCGGATCGCGAACCGCCTGCTGCGCCGTGTGCGCGACTTCGCGGATGTCGCCGGTCGGGCCGCCATCGGCGGCGACCTCGCGCGCGACGCCCTCGAGCGTCTGGCGGTCGACCGTTTCGGCCTCGACCCTCTCGACCGAAGGATCCTCGAGAACATCCTCAGGAAATTCCAGGGCGGACCGGTCGGACTGTCGACTCTCGCGGCGGCGGTGGGCGAGGACGGCGAGACGCTCGAGGAGATCTACGAGCCGTACCTGATCCAGATCGGGTTCCTCGAGCGCACGGCTCGTGGACGCCGGGCGACTCGCGCCGCCGCCGATCACCTCGGCGGCGTCGCCTCGCCCGACCGGCTGCTCTGATCGGAGGCGGCTGCGGGCTCGCCTGTGCTCCCGCGGCGAGCGCGCGGCGCGCCGGCTCGTACCCCGGATCGATCTGCAGGGCGCGCGTCAGCTCCGCACGGCCGTCCGCGACGCGCCCCAGCGCCAGCAGGCCGCGCCCGATCACGAACGCGACGAGCGGATCGTCCGGTCTCAAGCGCTCCGCCTCGCGGTAGTGCGCGAGCCCGTCGCCGACGCGCCCCGTCTGGAGCAGCGCGGTCCCGAGCGACAGGTGCGCGTTGGCGTGGGTGGGTGCTTCCCTCAGGACCCGCTCGTACTCGGGGATCGCCTCCGCGAGGTGTCCCTGGGCGGCCAGGACCTGCGCGCGATTGAACCGCGCCTCGTACCACGAGGGATCGGCGTCGAGCGCACGGTTCCACTCCTCGACCGCATCGCCCAGGTGCCCCTGGTCCCTCAGGACGAGCGCCAGGTCGTTCCTCACCAGCGCCGATGTGGGTGAGATCTCGAGCGCGGCCCGGTACTCCCGGACCGCGTCCGCCGGCCGGTGCGCATCGCGGAATGCGGTGCCGCGCTGATAGTGCCACTCGTCGAGCGCCCTGGGGACACCCACCCAGTCGACGGATGCCGCCGCGGCCAGGGCGGCCACCGGGATGACGACGCGCACGGTCGCACGCAGGTCGCGACGCATCGCCGAATCGACGCCGCGCGCGATCGCGACGCCGGCGAGGACCGTCAACATCGCGGCGACGGGGACGCGATACCGCGCGTTGAAGAAGAACGGGAGGAAGCTGGCGGCGTACGCCGCCGCCGCCGTCGCCACGAGGAGGGCGGTGTCCGTGGCAGCCGCGCGCCGTCCCCGCGCGACGACGATCGCGAATCCCACCACGGCGAGCGCGAGGACGATCGGAAACGACACCGGGTCCCGGTCGAGCACGGGGGACGCCTCGCGGGCCAGGTCCACGTCGCGGTCGCCGACTTCCCGCGGGCCGAGGAAGAGCGCCGCGCGCTTGGCCGTCAGGGCGGCAAAACGCCCCGGGTTCGCGCCGATCCACGACCACCCCTGGGAGGCCCAGTATCGCGAGGCCTCGGCGAATCCCACCCTCCGTCCCAGCCGCTCCGAAAGCCCCTCGACCAGGCGCGGGTAATCGAAGCACGTCCACCCGCGTTGGCCCGTCAGCTCGAGGATCCCGGGGACCGCGGCGTGGAGGCCGTCGGCTCCCGGATTGTTCCCGATCCACAGATTGATCCCGCCGTTGGCCGAGACGATCACCCACTCGCCCGAGACGGCCTTGTTCCGGAT
>DATKHQ010000370.1:0-4868 GCA_035510175.1 Candidatus Sulfotelmatobacter sp.
CTTGGAGGACCGATTGTTGGAGGCGCTCGATCGTTGAGCCGATCATGAGGATGGGGGCCGACGGCTCGGATTCGTAAGAGCGCGCCATCGCGCCAAGATCCTCCGCCACACCGATCGCGGTCGGGAGATCGTTCGATGCCAAGGCGAGCCTCGCCCGCGCACGGAGCATCCTGGCGGCATAGATCCCGGCTTTGAACTTGGAGAAGTTCGCTATCCCGCCGTGGCGATACTCGATGTGCCAGTTCGAGCGCGTCATGCTTCGCGCACGATCGAACAACCCAATTGCCGTCGCATTTCTCTCGACGATCGATTCGAGCTTGGCTCGGTCGGCGGGCGTCCACTCCGACGCAGGGCGTTCGTTGACGATGTCGACGACGATGCTGTCATCCTTCGCAAGCACGAGTGCGTCGATCCCAGCCCGTATGTGAGTCGCAGCGTTCTCCTGGTCGGGCACGTCCGGCCGATCGCAGGAGGCCAGCTCCAGAGAGCCGACCTCCCGCTCGAAGCGTGACTTGGCAGTCGAGAATCGGTGGGCGGCGTAGAGGCGGAACGCGGGCACGGCCGCGAGCACGGGCAAGACGACAGCCGCGATGACGAGCTGCGCCTGGCGCCTTGCGGCACGCGGTTGTTCAGAGTCGGGGCGAGACACGGCGCGTATTCTGGGGCGCCGCGCCGGGAATTGAAATGGTTCGTTCAGGAAGAGCGGGCCTTGGCGTTCCTCGGGGCGGGGAGAGTCCAACGGTAGAGCGCTATCGACACGCTCGGCGGCGCCGGGAAGATCGTCTTCACGATCTCGCCCGTCGTCGTCGAGGAGAGTTCGGCCGAGCCATCGTCGTGCCGCGCATAAGTTCGCGGACCGCCGGTCAGAGGATCGTTGGACGCGACGCCGGATAGCGCAGGGATGGCCGCGGGATAAGACCCGGACGAGATCGCCGACGACCGAAGTGCAAGCGCGAGCCGCGCGAGGTCTCGGGACGACATCGTGGCCAACATCCGCGACGACGCGTTTGCCACGTTGGGGCCGTAAAGATCGACGAGACTGTGCCACCAGCTCGGATTCGTTGCCGATTCTCGTCCCGCCCGGAGCGGAGACGTCACCGGCTGCCCCACGGATTTCCGGATCTCCATGTATCGCTCGAGAGCATAGGCAGCGGCCAGATCCCCGACCGCCGCGACGACCACGTGCGGGACGGCGCGGTCGAATACGTCCCTCCGAATGTCGCGTGCGATGCCGGCGGCATCGAATAGCAGGGAGACCTCAAAGGCCTTCGAGAGGTCGATGTCGGAAATTGCGGCGCCTAGTCGGACGACCTCCGCGCCGCTCAGACCGCCTTCGGCGGCGAGATCTCGGACGACAGACTGTTGCTGCCTCTCGATGGCCGTGCCGATCAAGAGCACGATCAGCACCGGCTCGGACTCGTACGATCGCGCCATCGCGCCGAGGTCCTCCGCCATTCCGATGGCGGTTTCGCGGTCTCCCTTCGAGAGTGCAAATTTGGCCCGAGCGCGGAGCATCTTCGCGGCGTTGATCCCAGCGAGGAGATTGGGGAGCTTCGCCTCCATTCCCTCCCGGTAGGGGATGCGCCAGCTCGAATGCGTCATCCCTCTCGCGCGATCGAGCAGCGCGATTGCTGGGGCGTTGCGCTCGAGAATCTTCTCGAGCTTGGCACGGTCGTCGGGGGTCCAGTCCGGCGGAGACTGCTCGTTCAGGTTGCCAAAGAGCCCTCGGTCGCCGTCGAACAGCACGGTCGCGCCCACCCCCGCCTGGATCCAGGTCACGGCGTTGTCTTCATCGGCGAGGTCGGGACGCCCGTACTTCGCGGGGTCGAGGGTGCCGGCCTCCCGCTCGAAACGAGCCTTGGCGGTCGAGAAGCGGTGCGCGCCGTACATCCGCAGCGCCAGCGAGGCGGCGAGCCCGACGATGACAACGAGGAGTATGCCGAGCAACGTTCTACGCAACACGTTGTAGAGAGTCATCCTTCGGTCCTCGTGACGGGGCGATCCACCAACGGTGCGAGGTCCTGCCTCTGGTCCGCCGCGGTGAGTCCGCCGTCCGGCATCAGCTGAATCCCGTCGATCGTCGGCCGAACCCGGGGAGGCACCGCGAGTCGCGGAGCGACCTGCAGATCGATCGCCGCATGGGCGATCGCGAGGGCCGCGAGCGCGACGGCGCACCACCGCAGCGCGCGATCGGCGAGGAGGGCTTCGAGCAATCCCGTTTGTTGCTCGATCGCCGCATCCCGAGCGGCGGCGAGCACACGCTCGCGCAGCTCCGACGGCGGCCGTGCGGGATGTAATCCGCGAAACGGGTCGTCCGTCATCGACCCGCTCCCAGCGCGCGGCGCAGCTTCGCGATGCCGAGGCGATAGCGGCTCGCGGCGGTGAACGTGGGGACTCCCGTGATCTTCCCGATCTCGCGGAAAGGCAGCTCGGCGTAGTGGTGAAGGTAGATCGTCTCGCGCTGCGCGGCCGGAAGCGACGCGAGGCCGCGAGAGACGGTGTGCGCGTCCGCGCTGGTGGTCGCGTCGGCGTCGATCGTCGCGACGAACTCCGCTTCTTCCAGGGGCGCGTCGGCGCGTCGCTTCCTAAGGCGGTCGACAGCCGCGCGGTGGACGATCGTCAAGAGCCAGCGGCGGGGGCGGTCGATCGTGGCGGGGGTCTTTGGCGATGAGGCCAGCTTGACGAAAACGTCCTGCACGACGTCGGCGGCGTCGGCCCGCGAGCCGGTGCGCCAGAGCGCGGCCGCGTACAGCTCGCGGTGCCAGGCGTCGTAGATCGGGCCGAGCGCGTCGCGGTCGCCGCCGGCCAGGCGGGTCAGGAGGTCGGACAGCTCGGTCTCGCGCAGATCGGACGTTCCGGCCTCCAACGCGGCCGCGTTGCCGGACAGGATCCACGTCGCCACCGGGGTCATCTCGGTCCTAGACGGCCGGCGGCCCGGGATTTGTCAACTTTTCCGCTCGGGTGCCGATTATCCGCGGATTCCACCAGGATGTCCCCAACGGCGCGGTAGGCTGTCCCGCTCATGCCGACGCTTCCGCCCGAGTCTTCTCACGACCGGCCCGCCTGGGCGACGCCGTCGTTCGCGGTGTCGCTGCTGATCGCGCTCGCGATCCCGCTCTACTTCGTCCGCCTCGGCGCGGCGCCGCTCCTCGACCCCGACGAGCCGTACTACGCGGTCCCGGCGCTCGAGATGCTCAAGGCGCACTCCTGGGCGGTTCCTATCTTCCGGGGGGAACCGTGGTTCGACAAGCCGATCCTCTACTACTGGGTCGTGCTCGCGGGATACAAGCTCCTGGGCGTCGAGGAAGCGGCCGCGCGGATCGGCTCGGCGCTGGCGGCGACGGCGGGCGCGATCGCGATGGCGACGCTCGCGCCGCGGGCCTGGCGGACGGGCGGGGCGCACGTCCTCGGCGCGTTAGCACTCGCCACCGGGATCGAGTACGCCTTCATCGCCCGCGCCGCCGTCACCGACATGACGCTGACCTGCTGTCTGACGCTCGGGTTCCTGTTCGCCGCGCGGTACCTGGAGGACCGGAGGTCCTGGGACGCGGCGGCGGCGGGGGCCGCGTTCGGCCTCGCCGTGCTCACCAAGGGCCCGGTCGGGGCGCTCGTGCCCGCGCTCGCGCTCGGAGCCTACGGCGTCTGGATGCGGCGGCGGGAGCTGATCGCGCCGCACGCCGTGCTTTCCGCGGCGGCGGGGTTTCTCGCGACCGCCGCGCCGTGGTACGCGTACATGGCGGTCGCCCATCGCGACCTCGTCGTGCGCGTCTTCCTCGGCGAGGAGAACCTCGGCCGGTTCCTCAATCCCGAGCACCACCAGCTTCCTTTCTTCTACGTCGGTGTGTTCCTGGCCGGGATGCTCCCGTGGTCCGCCGCGCTCCCGTGGGCGCTCGTGGGCACCGCGTTCGACGCCTGGCGTCGCGACGAAGGGCGGGGAACGTCCCCCGGCCCCGCGTACGCGCTCTTCTGGGGCGCTTCGATCGTCGCGCTGTTCTCGATCTCGGCGAGCAAGCTGCTGACGTACGTGCTTCCCGCGTTCCCCCCGGCCGCGTTCCTCGTCGCACGCTTCTGGGTCGACGTGCTTGGACCCGGATCGGCGCGCCGCCGCCGCGCCGCACTCGGCGCCGCCGCGCTCGGCGCCGCGCTTTCCGTCCTGATCGCCGCCGCGCTGCTCGTCGCCGCCCGCTCGCCGAAGTACGTCGTTGCGCTTCCGTCGCTGCGCGTCCTGGCCGGGGTCCTCGTGTGCGGCGGGGTCGCCGGCGTGATCGCGGTGCGCGCGCGACGGATCGGCTGGTTCGCGCTGTCGCAATCCGCGCTGGGCCTGGGACTCGTGATCGTCGGGGTGCTCCTCGTCGTCCCCGCGATCGGGACGGACGACTCGACCAAGGCCCTCGTGAGCGACCTGCGCGCGCGCGGGCTCGCCGATCGCGTCGCCGGGGCGTACCGGGTGACGGACGTCAGCCTCGACTTCTACCTCGACCGCACCGTCTCCCGGGAGCGCGATCCCGCCGCCTGGGCGCGCCGGACCGCGGCCGCGCCCGAGGGCTTGTGGATCGTCGCCACGCGCGACGCCGAGGCCGAGGCGGAGGAGGCGGGCTTGCGGGCGGAGCGGGTGATCGTGGCCGGACGCCGATCGGTGGTACGGTTGACCCCCCGATGAGCCTGCGCGCGGACGCTCCCGAGATCTTCGCGACCCTCGTCCTCCCGGTGTACGAAGCCGCCTCGTTCCTCGCCCCCACGCTCGTCGAGGCGCGGGCCTGGCTCGCCGACCAGGAGGAGCCCTGGGAGCTGCTCGTCGTCGACGACGGCTCGAAGGACGGAACGAAGGAGATCGTCGCCGCGTTCGTGCGCGCCCACGCCGGCGAGGC
>DATKHQ010000371.1:0-2636 GCA_035510175.1 Candidatus Sulfotelmatobacter sp.
ACCCCCGGCGACCCCTCCCGTCAACCGACTACTCCCGCTCGCCGCCGCTTCGGGAAGATATGGAGGTGTTTTCGGGTCGCGAGCAAACCCGAACAGCCTAGCGGCCGCTGTATTCGCTCCGCAGGGGGACGGGTCAGGTCCGGATTCCGAGCCGCTTTATCTTCTCGTTCAGGGTGGTTGGTTTCAGGCCGAGCAATTCCGCCGCGTGTTTTTGGACGCCTCCGGAGCGTCGCAGGGCGGATTCGATGAGCTGGCGCTCGAACCGGCCGACAGCGTCGTAAAACCGTACCCCCTCAGGAAGCGGCACCGGCTCGGGAAGGGTGATTCGCCGCCAGAGGTCCTTCGGGAGGAGATCGAGGCCGATCTCCTCCCCCTGCGCCAGAACGACGCCCCGCTCGACGACGTTCTCGAGCTCCCGCACGTTGCCGGGCCACGGGTATGCGAGGAACCGCTCGAGCACCTCCGGCGAGAATCGCTTGACGTCCTTCCTGTTCTCCGCGTTGAACTTCTCCAGGAAGTGCTGCGCCAGTACCGGAACGTCCTCCATCCGGTCGCGAAGCGGCGGAAGCGTGATGCTGATGACGTTCAGCCTGTAGTAGAGGTCCTCGCGGAACCGGCCTTGCTCGATGAGCCGTTGCAGGTCCTCGTTCGTCGCCGCGATGATACGGACGTCGACCGTCCGGCTCTCGAGGGAGCCCAAGGGCAGGAACTCGCGCTCCTGGATGACCCGCAGGAGCTTCGTCTGCACCTCCGGCGCCACCGTCGAGATCTCGTCGAAGAGCACCGTCCCGCCGTCGGCGACCTCGATCAATCCGATCTTCGCGGCGTTGGCACCGGTGAACGCGCCGCGGAGATGCCCGAACAGGTTGTCCTCGAGCAGCTCGGTCGGGATGCTGTGGCTGTTGACGACCATGAACGGCTTGTCCGCCCGGCTGCTCCTCCGGTGGATCGCCTGGGCAACCAGCTCCTTGCCCGTCCCGCTCTCTCCGTAGATGAGGACGGTCGCGCGGCTTTGCGCCACCTGGTCGATCAGGCGGTAGACCTCCTGCATCGCGCGCGACTTGCCGACGATCCGCTCGAACCGGTGCCGCTCCTCGAGAGCGCGCCGAAGGTCCTTCACCTCGGCCGCGAGCTGGCTCGTCCGGAGCGCCTGGCCGACCAGTGCGCGGACCTCCTCGTTCTTGAACGGCTTCGTCAGGTAGTGGAACGCGCCGAGCTTCATTGCGGTCACCGCGTTCTCGACGGTACCGAACGCGGTGATCATCAACACCGCGGTGTCCGGCTGGCGCTCATGGAACCAGCGAAGGACGTCGAGACCGTCGGCGTCGGGGAGCATGACGTCGAGCAGGACCGCATCGAACGGGGCGCCCGATTCGACCTCCCTCCGGCCGGTCGCCGCGTCCTGCGCGACGACGACTTCGTGTCCTTCCTTCCGGAGCAGCGTCCCGAGGACGTCGGCGACGACCGGCTCGTCGTCGATGATCAGGATCCTTCCCGAGGAGGCGCCGAGCGCGGGGGGAGTCGGAGCGGGCATCGGTCTCAGAGCTCGCCCAAGAGGATCTCCGCGACCTCGAGCCCCACCCGCGCCTGCGCCTCGACGGTGGAGGCGCCGACGTGCGGTGTCGCGATCACGCGCGGATGCCGGATCAGGCGGAGATCCGACGGCGGCTCCACCTCGAAGACGTCGAGGGCGGCGCCCCCGACCTGGCCGGACTCGAGCGCGGACAGCAGCGCGGCCTCGTCGACGACGCCGCCGCGCGCGCAGTTGACGATCAAGACGCCCCGCTTCATGGTGGCCAGCTCGGCCGCCCCGAGGACCGCCTTCGTCCCGGCGGGCTTCGGGAGGTGAAGCGAAAGCGCATCGGCGCGTCGGAAGACGTCCTCGGCCGGAAGGAGCGTCAGCCCGTCGACGGTCCCGGACGTTCCGAGGGCCGGGTCCGCCCCGATGACGACCATCCCGATCGCCGAGGCGCGGCGCGCCAGGGCACGGCCGATTCGGCCGACCCCCAGGACCCCGAGCGTCTTCCCCTCGAGCTCCATCCCGCGCGCGAAGCTTTTCTTGT
The DNA here is from genome assembly GCA_035510175.1 of Candidatus Sulfotelmatobacter sp. Lineage (GTDB taxonomy): Bacteria > Acidobacteriota > Polarisedimenticolia > Polarisedimenticolales > DASRJG01 > DASRJG01. Next base: position 2,064 of record DATKHQ010000371.1, read on the forward strand.
CCCACGCTCCCGACTTGGTGGACGCGTCGGCGCGCGGGATCTCCCGCGCGAGCGCGAACATGAGGCCCAGGGCGAGCTCCGCGACGGACACCGAGGAGGCCGCCGGAGTGTTCAAGACCTTGACCCCTTCCGCCTCCGCGGCCGCGACGTCGATGTTGTCGACGCCGACACCCCCACGGACCACGACCTTGAGCCGCGAGCCGGCGGCGAGATGCCGGGCGCCGATCTTCGTGGCGGAGCGCACGACGACCGCGTCGAACTCGGGGATCGCGCGCTCGAGGTCGTCCGCCGTGAGCCCCGGACGCTCCTCGACGACGAGCCCCCCCGCCCGCATCCGCTCGATGGCCTCGCCCGAGACCGGATCGCAGACGAGGACCTTCTTCGCCTCGTGCGCCACGACCTAGTGCTCCAGGATCCGGTCGAGCACGGCGAGCAGCCCCCGGATCTCCCATTCCTGAGTATCGCCCATGTGCGCGATCCGGAACGTCTTCTCCTTCAGGTCGCCGTATCCGTTCGAGATCGCGGCCCACTGCTTGCCGAGCTCCTTGTTGAGCTGCGCGACCGAGATCGACC
>DATKHQ010000372.1:0-11339 GCA_035510175.1 Candidatus Sulfotelmatobacter sp.
TCCTGCGCGACGTCGCGCGCCTCCTCGAGGTCGCCCAGATAATGGCGGGTCACGGCGATCACGCTCGACTGGTAGGACCTCACGAGCGTCTCCCAGGCCAGGCCGTCCCCGCGGCGGCACTCCTCGAGTAGCCTGGCTTCATCCACTCTCGGCCGCCTCCCGACTTCCGGACGCACCGCCGATGGAAAAGGTTCCGCGCTCGACGGAACCCGGAACCCCCCGGATGCGTCTGGTTCGTCGAGCGTGGCCGGCCTCGGCCGGACCCGCCGGGAGGGGAGCATGCCGATGGGACGAACCTGGGACCCCACGGTACCGGCGATCATACTCGCGTGCGGCCTGGTGGCCGGTGTCGTCGCCTCGACCGGCGGGCTCGAACCGGGCGGGTGGCGGGGGACCCTCGCGACGAACGGTCAGACGGTTCGGCTCGAGATGCGGCTGGACCAGCGGGGCTCGCACATCCGCCTTACCACGGACGTTCCGACCGGCGAGCTCGAGGGGTTCGACGCCGCGAGCTTCTCGAAGTCGGGCGCCCCCGTCCGGATCGCGTGGAAGCGGGACGCGGGTTCGTTCGTGCTCGACGGAACGGGCGGACGGCATCCGGCGGGCTCGGTCCGGTTCGAGCCCTCCGCGAGCTTCCGGGAGAGCTGGCGCGGCCTCGGCCTCGAGCCCCTGGGAGACGGCGATCTCTTCACGATGGCGATCTCCGGCGTCCAGCTGGCCGTCGTGCAGGACCTGGTCGCGGAGGGCGCCGACCACCTCGACGCCGGGGACGTGATCGAGCTCGCGCGCGACCCGGACGCGATGCGGTGGGTGAAGGAGCTGAAGGGCCGGGGAGCGCCGATCCGCCTCCGGGACGTGTTCCTCCTGCGGAACCACGGTCTCTCCCCCGGGACGTATCGCGACTACCTTCAGTCGGGCGTCGAGGCCGACGTCGAGGAGATCGTCCGCCTCCACGATCGCGGCGTCGACGCGGCGTACGTGAAGGACCTCCTTCAAGCCGGCGTCCGCGCGCACGATCTCGAAGGAATCGAGCGTCTGCACGCCCACGGCGTCGCCGCCGATTACGTGGCGAGGATCGGGACATCCGAGCTTCGGGAGACGGGCGTCGACGGCATCACGAGGCTCCACGATCAGGGCGTCGGCGACGACTACGTCCACGACGTGACCGCGTCGGGCCTCACGGGGGTCACGCTCGAGGGAATCGTCCGCCTCCACGCGCACGGCGTGCCGGCCGATTACGTTCGCATCGTGGCGGACTACGGGCCCGGCGATCGCGCGGTGGACGACGCGATCCGCCTCCACGACTCCGGCGTCTCGACGGAATTCCTGCGCTCCCGCGCGTCGAGCGGGACGGCGCGGCCCACGACCGAGAGCACGATCCGATCGTGGGCGCGCGGCGGGGAGGACTCGACCCCCAATCCCTGATCTCTGGCACACGCCTCAGCCTCGCGCATCCTGGACGAGGAAGCCCCTTGCGCACTCCGCGAACTGCGTCAGCCGGGATTCGACGAGCGCGTTGATCGATGCGTCCGGGAATCGGCCGCCCGCCGTGCGCACTCCGGGCTCGCGGCCGGTCAGGCAGGCGATTGCGTCGTCCACGCTGCCGACGGGTATGACGGCGAAGCGTCCCGCCGCGACGGCCTCGACGACGTCACGGCGGAGCATGAGGTCTTTGACGTTTGCCGCGGGGATCAAGACTCCCTGCCGGCCCGACAGGCCGCGTCCGTCGCACACGTCGAAGAACCCCTCGATCTTCTCGTTGACGCCTCCGACCGGCTGCACGTCCCCGTGCTGATTGACGGAGCCGGTCACAGCGAACGACTGCCGGATCGGGAGATCCGCCAGCGCGGAGAGCAGTGCGCACAGCTCGGCCAGCGATGCGCTGTCCCCCTCGACCGGAACGTACGATTGCTCGAAGACGATGCTCGCCGACAAGGCGAGCGGGAGGGACGGCGTGTACCGGGCGCCGAGGAACCCGGTCAGGATGAGCACGCCCTTCGTGTGGATCGGGCCCCCCATCTCGACCTCGCGCTCGATGTCGACGACCTCGCCCGTGCCCACGCGCACCCGTGCCGTGATCCGCGTCGGATGTCCGAAACGCTGCTCGCCAACCTCGATCACCGAGAGGCCGTTGATCTGTCCGGTCCTTTCGCCGTCCGAGTCGATCAGGATGCGGCCCTGCTGGACCGCCTCGAGCAGCCGCTCGCGCACGCGCCCGGCGCGGTGGGCCATCGCGTCGATCGTCGCCTCGACCAGATCGCAAGAGATCACGTCGCTCCCGGCCGCGGCGGCGGAGGCGTCGGCCTCGCGCAACAAGTCGGCGATCGGCCGCATCTTCACGGAGAGCTTGTCGGCCTCTCCGGTCAGCCGGGACGCGTGCTCGATCACGCGACCCACCGCAGCACGATCGAGCGCGCGCAGGCTCTCCTTTCGCACGAGGCTCGCGATCAGGCTCGCGTAGCGCGTTTCCGAGTCCGGGGTGCGGTCCATCGCCTCGTCGAAGTCGACGATCACCTTGAACAGCTCGAGGAAGTCCGGGTCGGCGCGGGAGAGAAGCCCGTAGATCGTGCGCTCGCCGATCAGGACGATCTTCGTCGCGGACAGCGGAACCGGATCGGGCTCGAGCGATGCCGCCGGCGAAAGCCGTTCGGCCTGGCCGAGTGGCTCGATCCGGATCTCGCGCGCACGGAGCGCTCGCTTGAGCGCTTCCCACGCGTGAGGTTGGCTCAGGAGATGCAGCGCGTCGACGAGAAGGTACCCGCCGCGCGCGCGGTGAAGTGCTCCTGCTTTGATCCGGGTGAAGTCGGTGGCGAGGCCCCCGAGCTGCGCCAGGTGTCCGATGTGGCCGATGAGGTTCGCAGGCGTCGGATTGAGCTCGTAGACGACGGGAAGGCCCGGCGTGCCGCCGTTATCGATGAGGACGTTGACTCCGTAGCGGCGCAGGCTCGGCCGGTCGAGCGGCATCGGGTTGAGAGCCTGGCGGACCGCCGACTCGAGGCCCCCGCCGGGGTCCCCCTCGAGGAACAGCGACGAGTTCTCGACGATGTCGGCCTCGATCTGCGAGAGGTGATCGACCAAGGCGGGCCGCGCCGCGTACTTGGTCGAGATCTCGCCCATCACGCGCTTCGCGACGGCCGCTGACGTCTCCCGATCGAGCGCCCTCATGCTTTCGAGATGGTCCCGTCCCCAATCGTGGAACTCGCCGAGGAGGGCCTGAACCCGCTCGCCGATCGCCTCCATGCCGGCGCGCACCAACGCTTGTTCGACCTCCGGAAGCTGGGCGATCACGGCCGCGTCGACGGCGTTGCCGCCGAGGACCGGCGCGACCACGACCCCCGTGTCGGTGCGGAGGACCGCGAGCTGACGCTCCTGTGCCTCGCGCTGGACCTCCGCGAACGCCCTCTCCTGTCGCTGCTTGATGTCGGTCACGAGGCGCTGCCGGCGCGCCCGTAGCTCGTCGCTGTCGAACGCCGCGCGCATCGAGACGCGAAGCGCCGCGACCGCGCTCTCCAGGTCGGCCCGGAGCGCGGCCCCGAGGCCGGCGGGCAGCTCGATCGCGCGGGGGCGCTGCGGATCGCGGAAGTTGTGGACGTAGCACCAGTCGGAAGGGGCGGGCTCGTCCTGCGCGCGTTGCGCGAGCAACTGGCGCAGGAGCGTCTCCTTGCCGACGCCCGGCGGTCCCATCGCGTACAGGTTGTACCCCTCGCGCCGCATCGCCAGGCCGAACCGCAGCGCCTCCAGCGCGCGATCCTGCCCGACGAAATCGTCGAGCCCAGAGGCACCGTCAGTGGTCTCGAAAGGGATGCGCGCGAGATCGCAGCGGCGGATCAGGGACGAAGCCGGGAGCGCGCTAGCAGCACACGATCCGAACATAGCTCAACAGAGCGCCGCGAATCAGGACCGGACCGATCGGAAACGACCGGAAGGGGAACGCACGCGCGGAACGTGGCTCGCCGAGGGCTCACGGACACGACGAGTCGAGACGCGGGCTTCCGTCGCTCGTCGCGCCGTACGTGCCGGTTCCGCAGGCATTGCGGGCGCGAACGAGATACCAGTACCCGGCACCGGCGGGTGGTACGTCGGTGTCGACGGCCGACGCCGCGAGTGTTCCCGGGACGATGCAGGAGTCGGACGCGCCCCCGACCGGGAGCTCCGCGACGAGGCCGCGAAGCACCTGGTGCTCGGTCGAGGACCCCGCCGTCGGCGCCGCCGAGTCCCAGGACAGCGTTACCCGGTCGGAGCCGAACACGAGCCCGGTGACCTCGCCGGGCGCGGCGAATACCGTCGGGTCGTCCGGCCTGCAATCGGACAGATTGTCCCGGCCGTCCCCGTCGGCATCCGCCGGGCCGAGCTGGCTGAGCTCGTACACGTACAGCGAGCGCCCGTAGGTGCCCGCGAAGAGCTGCCGGCTGGACTCGATCAGGTCGATATCCGCGACGACGGTGGAGGGCATGCCGGCGCCGAGCGCCGACCAGGTCCGCCCGTAGTCGTCCGTGACGTAGACGCCCAGGTCGCTGCCGACGAACAGGCGCCCGCGCATCGCCGGGTCCGGGTCGGCGTTGACGCAATTGAGAGGAACGTCCGGCAGGCCGGCGCTGATGTCGGTCCAACTCGCCCCCGAGTCCACCGTCCGGAAGATTCTCGGCAGGCGCGAGGCGTTGCGGTAGCCGGAGAAGGTGACGTACGCCGCCGTGGCGGAGAACGGATCGGCCTCGACGCGCGTGACCCACTCCGAGCGGCCGGGGACGTCTGCCTTGGTCCACGTCACGCCGTAGTCCCGCGTGACCCAGACGTGCCCGTCGTCCGTACCCGCCCACAGGACGTTGGTGTCCACCGGGGACACGGCCAGCGTCGTCACGGTCCCCGTGACCACGCTCGTCAGGTGCCAGTGGCGCGCGGCGTCGGGATTCGAGTCGGCAAGCGGCGTGGGGGGCGGGCCGTCGGTGAGGTCGGCGCTGATCGCCGTCCAGTTCTGGGCACCGTCCGTCGAGCGGTAAACGCGAAACGACCCCGTGTAGAGGCGCTGGCTCGTGTGCGGATCGTGGACGATCGGCGCGTTCCAGTTCTCCCGGTCGTTGGGGGGGATCCCGTGAAAGCCCGCGAGGAACGTGTTCCCGCCGTCGGTGGAGCGGAAGATGTTGCCGTACTGCTGCTCGCAGTAGACGCGCAGGTCATCGATCGGATCGACCTCGCAGTTGAAGCCGTCTCCGCTCAACACGTTCCCCCAGCTCGACGAGCCGCCGTCAACGGTCCGGAGCGTGCCCATGTCCTGAGTCCCGCCGAACCGCCGGCGAGGATCGATGGGGTCGATGCCGAGGTCGTAGAACTGCGAGACCGCAAGAGACGGGGAATGGAACCACGTGGTCCCCGCGTCGGTGCTCCGGTAGAAACCGCCGTCCGTCGCCAGGTACAGCTTGCCGGAGGCAATCGTCAGCCCATGAAGGTCGACGTAGGCTCCCCCGGTGAAGTTGTTGAAGTTGCGCCCGCCGTCCATCGAGCGTGTCCCGAGCACGTCGAGCATGTACACGACGTTCGCGTCGGACGGATCGACGCGAATCTGTCCGCAATAGTACCCAGCACCGCCGAACGCGTTCTTGGCTCCCGACGCGTTCATCTTCGACCAGGTGGCACCGGCGTCCGTCGTCTTGTAGAGGCCGATCAGATCTCCGGGATCGTCGAGGTAGAGCGCGTACACGGTCTGCGGGCTGGACGGAGCGACGGCCAGGCCGATGCGGCCTATGGTGGCGGAGCTTTTTGGAAGCCCGTTCGTCAGCTGCGTCCAGGTGTCGCCGCCGTCCTGGGACTGCCAGATCCCGCTGTTCAACCCGCCGGCGACCCAATGGGTCGGCGTGCTGTAGTGCTCCCAGATCGCGGCGTACACGCGCGCGGGGTTCGCGGGGTCGATCGCGACGTCGATCGCACCGGCCGTCGGCGCGACGAACAAGACGCGTGCCCACGTCGCCCCACCGTCCGTCGTGCGATAGATACCGCGGAACTCGTCGGGAGAGAAGACGGCCCCCGCGGCGGCGACGAACACCCGCTGCGGCTGGACGGGATCGATCGCGATCCGGCCGATGCGCCGCGTCTCGACGAGCCCGAGGTGCTGCCAGCTCGCGCCCCCGTCGACCGTCTTGTAGACGCCGTCGCCGTCGTACGAGAAGCTCGAGCCGTTGGCTTCCCCCGTGCCCACGTAAACGATGTTGGAGTCGGTGGGGTGAGAGGCGATGGCGCCCACGGAGAGCACGGGCTCTCCGTCGAATACAGGCGTCCAAGTTCCCCCGGCGTCCCGCGATTCGAACACGCCCCCCGCCGCCGCCCCGGCCCAGACGTGATCGGAATCGTGGGGGTCGACCGCGATGGCGGTGATGCGCCCGCCGACGTTCGTCGGGCCCGCGGCGCTCCACACCCCCGGCGCCAGCTGCCGCGGGGCCTCGCGCGTCGCGCCCTGACCTTGGGCGGTGATCGCCCGCCGGAGAGCGTCCGGAGGGATCGGCTCGCCGGAGGACATCCGCTGCCGGACGAACCACGACGGGTTCGGCGGCAGCCTCCGGTCCTCCGCCCTTCTCGCCGCGTGCGGCGCGCAACCGGACACGGCGCAGGAGACGAGAACGAGGATCGAGGCGACGGAGTACCGAACGCGCATCCCGCACCTCCCGTGCCCGTGGCCGGTGGGGGGGACCGGCGTCGTACCGGAAAGATATACCCCCGATCGTGTCCTCATGACACACACGGCGGTTGCGAGCCGCCACCATCGCCATCGGCGACCCGATGCCAGTCGCTGATCGGTAATTGTCCCTAGAGGCTTCCCGGCCGGCGCTCCGTTACACGTTCGCCCCTATCTCTCAGGTATCTGTTGCCTTTTATTCGGGCGTTCGCCCGATGGGGACGCCTGCCGCTCTCCGTTAGTCTCGACTCAATGCAAGTCCGCGTCGAGCGATAAACGGAGGTGCCAGGTGGACAGCGCCGCCCCGAACCCCAAAAGACCCCTCGAAAACACCCGATCCGTCCTCGATCTGGTCGAGGAGCAGGCGGGGCTCCGGCCCGGGGCCGAAGCGGTCCGGGCCGGATCCCTCGCGCTGAGCTACGAGGCGCTGGCGTCGCGCGGGCATCGCATCGCGGCGCACCTCCACGCGATGGGCATCGGGCCGGAGGTCGCGGTCGGTCTTTGCGTGAAGAGCTCTCCCGCGATGGTCGCCGGCGCGCTCGGCATTTTCGAGGCCGGCGCGGCGTACGTGCCGATGGATCCGGTCCACCCGCCGGCGCGCCTCGCCACCCTCGCCCGCGATGCCGCGGTCCCGGTGATACTCGCGACCCGGCAATCCTCGTCGGCCGTCCCGCCCGGTCCGTGGGACGTGATCCAGATGGACGACGACGGGATGCTCCGCGGCGTGCCCGAGCGGATCGGCGCCCGGCCCGAAGCGGTTCTCGATCCCACGATCCTCGCCTACGTCATCTTCACCTCGGGCTCCACGGGGCAGCCGAAGGGCGTGGAGGTCGAGCACGGAAGCCTCCTGAACCTGGTGCGCTGGCATCTGCGGGCCTTCTCCGTGACAGCGGCCGATCGCGCGAGCCTGCTCGCCGGCGTCGCGTTCGATGCCGCGGTCTGGGAGGTCTGGCCGTACCTCGCGGCGGGGGCCAGCCTGCACGTGCCGGACGAAAGGGTGCGCGTCGACGCACCGGCGCTCCAGGGCTGGCTCCTGCGCGAGCGGATCACGATCGCCTTCGCGCCGACGGCGCTCGCGGAGCAGCTCATGGAGCTTTCCTGGCCCGAGCACACGTCGTTGCGCGTCCTGCTGACCGGGGGAGACACCTTGCACCGCCGCCCGAGGGCCTCGCTTCCGTTCCGCGTGGTGAACAACTACGGCCCGACCGAAGGAACGGTCGTGTCGACCTCCGGCACCGTGACCCCCGACGGCACCGGTGCCGAGCGCCCGAGCATCGGGCGGACGATCGACGGTGTGCGCGCCTACGTCCTCGACGCGGATCTGCGAGACGTCCCGCCCGGTGCCCTCGGCGAGCTGTACGTCGCCGGCGCCGGCGTGGCGCGCGGCTACCGGAACCGCCCCGACCTCACCGCGGAGCGCTTCCTGCCCGACCCTCACGACGGGGGCGGGGGAGGCCGCATGTATCGGACCGGAGACCTGGTCTCGGCGCTGCCCGGCGGGGAGATCGCGTTCGCGGGGCGCGCCGACCAGCAGATCCAGCTGCGCGGCCACCGGATCGAGCCGGACGAGATCTGCGCCGCGCTAAACCTCCACCCGGCCGTCGTGCAGAGCGCGGTGATCGCGCGCGGCGAGGGGGCCGAGCGGGAGCTGGTGGCGTACGTCACGCTCGTGCCCGGTGCCGTCCCGGGCCGCGCCGAACTGCGCGAGCATCTGGCGGCGACGCTTCCGGAGCCGATGGTTCCCGCGCTGTTCGTGGAGGTGGAGGCGCTCCCGCTCACCCCCAACGGCAAGCGCGACCTCAAGGCGCTTCCCGAGCCCTCGCCGGAAAACGTGCTCGCGGACCGGCCGCGAGAGCTGCCGGCCTCCCCGGTGCAGGAGCAGGTCGCGAGCATCCTCGCGGATCTTCTCCACGTCCCCGCGGTCGGCGTGAGGGAGAACTTCTTCCATCTCGGCGGCCACTCGCTCCTGGGCGCGCAGATGATCGCGCGCTTGAGCGAGTCCTTCGGCGTGGATCTGTCGCTTCGGGCGCTGTTCGACCATCCCACGGTCGAGGATCTGTCCGCCGAGATCGAGCGGGCGATCCTCGCCGCCATCGACGCACGGTCCGCCTCCACCGGAAGCGGTCTCGAGGCGCGCGCCTGAGCGGGCGCGACCGGGGGGCTCCATGGAACTCGCAGCCACGACACGAACGCCGGCCGCACCGAGCCTGTACCAGCTCATGGATCCCGACGTGCTGGCGGATCCGTACCCGCTCTATCGCCGGTTGCGGACCGAGCGGCCGGTGCACTGGGACCCGTACCTGCACTCCTGGGTGGTGACGCGCTACCCGGACGTCGTGCGCGTCCTCCATCACTTCTCGGCGGACCGCACGCCAACGCCGGAGCAACTCACCGACAAGGGCCTGTCGGCGCTCAACCCCATCGCAAGGATGATGGTGCGCCAGATGCTCTTCATGGACGCGCCGGACCACACGCGCCTGAGGGGCCTGGCGGCGCTGGCGTTCACGCCGGCGAGGGTGGAGCGGCTTCGGACGCACATCCAGGAGATCGCCGACCGGCTGCTCGACGCCGTCGTCCCCACGGGGCGGATGGACGTCATAGCCGATTTCGCGGCGCCGCTGCCGGCGATCGTCACGGCCGAGATGCTCGGCGTCCCCACCTCCGATCACGTCCGCCTCAAGTCCTGGTCCGCCGACTTCGCCGAGATGCTCGGGAATTTCCAGCACAACCCCGGACGCATCGGCCGCGTGCTCTCGAGCGTGGAATCGCTCGGCGACTATTTCCGCGGCGCCATGCGGGAACAGCGCGGGCATCCGCGGGACGGTCTGATCTCCGCGATGATGGCGGCGGAGGCCGGAGGGGAGCGCCTCGACGAGGAGGAGATCGTCGCCAATCTCGTGGTGACGATGGTGGGCGGGCAGGAGACGACCACGAACCTCATCGGCAACGGCGTGCTGACCCTCATGCGCCACCCGGAGGAGATGGCGCGCCTCCGCGCGGACGACGCCATCATCCCGTCCGCGGTGGAGGAGCTCCTGCGCTTCGAGAGCCCGAGCCAGCACACCGCGCGCATCGCACCGGACGACGTGGAGATGGGAGGGCAGCAGATGAAGAAGGGGCAGGCGGTGATCGCGGTGATGGCGGCGGGCAACCGCGATCCCCAGCGCTTCCCCGACCCCGACCGGCTGGACCTGGAGCGCACCGACAACCGCCATCTCGCGTTCGGATGGGCGGCGCATTTTTGCTTCGGCGCTCCGCTCGCGCGGCTCGAGGGGCAGATCGCCTTCCGGACCATCCTGCGGCGCCTCGGCGGCCTCGCCGTGGCGCCCGGTCACCGCCTCGTGTGGCGCCACAACCTCGGTCTGCGGGGGCTCGAGGCCCTTCCCGTCACGTTCGAAGGCTCGTGATGGGCGGCGCCGAGGCCCGGCCGCTTCCGGCCAACCGGCGCGTGCTCCTCGAGGAGTACCTCCGCTCCCGCGGTGAAGGCGCGCGTGTGCGGATGCGCGCCGTGCCCAGGCGCGATCGGGGCGAGACCGTGCCCCTGTCGCTCTGCCAGGAGCTGGTCTGGCTCCACGCGCAGCTCGCTCCGGACGTTCCCGTCTACAACGAGGCGGTCACGATCCACTACGACGGCCCGCTGGACGAGGCGGCGCTCGAGCGCAGCCTCCGGGAGATCGTCGCGCGTCACGAGGCCTGGCGGACGGGATTCGAGGTCCGGAAGGGAACGCCCGTCCAGGTCGTGCACGACACCGTGAGCGTGGAGCTGCCGCGTCACGACCTGCGCCCACTCGAACCGGGGGCGCGGGAGGCGGAAGCGACCCGGCTGGCGACGGCGGACGCGACGCGGCCGATCGCGCTCGATCGCCCGCCGCTGTTCCGCGCGCGGCTCGTGCGTGTGGCGGAAGAGCGCTATCGCCTCTACCTGACGCTCAGCCACATCATCTTCGACGGCGTGGCCATCTATCGCGTGCTCCTCCCCGAGCTGGCCGCGCTCTACGAGGCGCACGCGGCGGATCGAAAAGCGGCGCTCCCGGAGCTGCCGTTCCAGTACCCCGACTTCGCGTGCTGGGAGCGGGGCCATGACGGGGGCGCCAAGCGCGCCGCGGACCTCGCGTACTGGCGCGACGCGCTGAAGGGCGAGCTGCCCGTGCTCGATCTGCCGCTCGACCGGCCTCGGCCCGCGGTCTTCAGCTTCCGCGGGTCGATGCATCCCTTCGTCATCGAGGAGGGGCTCGCCCGGCGCCTGAGAGATCTCGCCCGGCAGCATCAGGTGACGCTGTTCCAGGTGCTCCTCGCCGCGTTCGCCGCGCAGCTCTCGCGCTACTCCGGGCAGGACGACATCCCCATCGGCTCGGTCACCTCGGGCCGGGACGTTCCGGGGACGGAGAAGCTCCTGGGCTACTTCCTGCGCACCATCGTGCTGCGCCTCGACCTCTCGGGCGGGATCACCTTCCGCGACCTCTTGCAACGCGCCCGCGAGGTGACGCTCGAGGGGCTTTCGCACGACAGCCTGCCGTTTGGCACGCTGCTCACGGAGCTCGGCGCGACGCGCGATCCCGGCCTCAACCCGCTCTTTCAGGTGCTGTTCTCGCTCGAGCCGCCGCTCCCGCCGCTGCCGCCCGCGTGGCGCCTCACGCAGATGGACGTGGACACGGGGGCGACCAAGTACGACCTG
>DATKHQ010000373.1:0-5163 GCA_035510175.1 Candidatus Sulfotelmatobacter sp.
CCGCCTACGCTCCTCTCGCGGAGATGGCCGCCCCCGACGGCGAGACGATGTCGCTCTGCCCCGTCGACCCGCGCGCGGTCGACTTCCTCGCGGGTCTCTACGACGCGCTGCTCCCGAGCTTCTCGAGCCGCCGGCTCAACGTCGGCTGCGACGAGACGGTCGATCTCGGCAAGGGACGCAGCCGCGACGCGGTGGAGGCCAGGGGCAAGGGCGTGGTCTACCTCGAGTTCCTCGAGAAGATCCACGCGCTCGTGGCCGCGCGCGGCCGCACGATGCAGTTCTGGGGGGACATCATCCTCGAGCACCCCGAGCTGATCTCGCGGCTACCGAAAGACGCGGTGGCGCTCAACTGGGGGTACGAGGCCGATCACCCGTTCGATCCGGAGGGGGCGCGCTTCTCCGCCGCCGGGATCGAGCACCACGTCTGCCCCGGGACGTCGTCGTGGCTCTCGCTGACCGGCCGCACGACCAACGCCGTCGCGAACATCGCGGCCGCCGCGTCCGCCGCGGCCGCCCACCGCGCGACGGGCATGCTCGTCACCGACTGGGGGGACTACGGCCACCACCAGCCGCTCCCGATTTCCTATCCCGGTCTCGCCTACGGGGCGGCGTGCATGTGGGGCCGGGCCGCAAACGAGAGCCTCGATCTCGGCGCCGCCCTGGACACCCACGTCTTCCGCGACCCGACCGGGATCCTGGGGCACGCGCTGTGCGCCCTGGGCGATGTTCATCGGGAAACCGGTGCGACACCCAAGAACGCGACGGTCGCAGCGCTCCTCCTTCTCTTCCCCGAGCGGACGATCGGCGAGGGGCGCCTGGCCGGCGTCACGGCCGAGGGACTGGCCCAGGCCGCGGCGCGCGCGGAGGAGATCGTGGCACCGATCCCGGACAGCCGTCCCCGGCGCGATGACGCTGATCTGCTCCGGGCGGAGATCCAGCTCGCTTCCGGCCTGTTCCGCCACGCCTGCCGCCTCGGCATCGCGCGCCTCGCCACAGCGGCCGGGACGGTCGCGGGGATCTCGTCGTCGGAGCGCCGCGCGCTCGCATCGGATCTGGATCGATTGATCGTGGAGTTCCGCCGTCTCTGGCGTACGCGCAGCCGGGAAGGCGGTTTGAAGGACAGCGCCGGGCGCCTGGAACGCTTGCTCGCGATGTACCGGGCCTAGCCCGAATTAGGCAAATTCGAAGCGAGGCGGTATCCGGGGAGCCTCGCAAGAAGAAGGGAATGTCTTAGGAGAGGAAAAGCAGAACTTGCCTGATTCGGGCTACGACCCGGCCACAGCGCCGGCCTCGATCACCGGCCCGGCGGCGTACCTGTCGAACAGCGCTCCCCATGGGGTGCCGGTCCGCCAGGTCTCGAACGTCTTCCGGTCCTTGAGCGGCCACCGGTAGTAGTCGTGGTACGCCTCCGAGCCGAAGATGAACAGGTGCACGAGCGGAGTCCGGAAGAAGAGCTTCTGGAAGCGCTTGAGGGGTGAGAACCAGAGCAGGTCGCCCACCAGGCTCGCCCCGTTGTCGCCGACCGAGAAGCCCCAGGACTCGCGCGCCGCATCGGCGTCGCCGACGATCTCGATCTCGCGCGGGTCGCCGGTCCCCAGACCCTGCTCGTGCGCGACCCGGATGTATTCGATCGACATCGGGTCGAACCCCATCATCTTCGCGGCCACGGCGTCGATCGCCGTCTGGTCGGCCGAGGCGAGCATGACGTTCTTGATCTCCGGGTACATCGTCCGCGGCCCGGGGCCGTTCCCGGCCGTCGTCCCGTCCATCACCGCGAAGATCCCCGAGTGGATCTCCTTCTGGATCGCGAGCAGATCGACGAGCGTGCGGTGGATCCACGAGTGCGTGTAGTGACGGTGGTTGTGGAGCAGCCCCCCGAAGGCGTTCTTCATCGCCCCCGTGGTCGTCGTGTAGATGTGGCACTTCACCGTGGGCAGGTGGACGATGTTCTTCCCGAAGAACGCGTCGGGAATGTGTATCCCCTCCGGGAAGATCGAATCGAGCACCAGCATCTTTCGCTTCGGCGTGAAGCGCACCCAGGACATGTCCTCGGGCTTGAAGTTGTACTTGATCGGGATCCCGTGCGCGCGCAGGACCGGAACGAAGTGGTTGAGGTCCTCCCCCTTGAAGGCGTCGGTGACGACGGTCTGGTTCTGGACGCAGACGAGGTCGCGGTACCCCCCCTCGAGCAGCGCGCGGATCGTCCCGTCGAGCTGCCACGGGGTCGTGTTCGCTCCCGGAAACGGGAAGTGCCAGGAGATGTTGTCCTTCAGGATGGTCGTATGGCCCGGAGCGAGCGCCTGCCGCATCCCGGCGAGCGTGCACAGCCGCTCGATCTGCCCGACCACGTGGTCCGGATCGACCCGCAGCACCGCTACCCTGGACTTCATGCCCGTTGTCTCCGAGGCCGAAAAACCAAGGTAGGGGAGACCCCCCGGCGCGTCAAGGCGTGACGGCCGGCTCCGGCCCGAGGGAGGCGATGCTCTCGAACACGCGCACCGCGGCGAGGATCGGCGCCCACTCGGATTGGAGGACCTCGCGGCCGGTGGGCTGCGCGTCTTGGTCGCGCGCGAGGCGCACCGTTTCGTCGATCGCCCGCTCGCAGGCGGTGAGGCACGCGATGAAGCGCGGGATCCAGGCCTGGTCCTCGAGCGCCGGGGCGTGGCCGCCGTGGAGCAGCTCGCCGAGCTGGTCGAGCTTCCGCTCGATCGGCCGGACCTTCTCCGCGCGCGCGATATTCCACTCCTGCCTGAGGTCGCGGTCGGCCGGCGGCGGCCCCGCAAGGATCGGGTCCTTCGAGTTGCGCAAACCCTCGACGACGCGGACCGCGGCGGCCAGTCGCGCGTAGTACAGCCGCGACGGCTCGTCCGGGATCTTGCCGGCCGCGCCCACCCGGTCGCGGAGCGCCGCGGCGTAGCGCAGGAAGGGCTCCTGCCATCCGCACCCGTCCGGGCGCGCGTCCTCCGCAAGCGCCATGCGCCGGTATCCTTCGACGGTCGCGAACAGGCCCGCGACCGCGGGCGCCGAGCCCGGGGGGGCGGTCTTGGCGAGAGTCCACTCCGGCGGCGGAGGCGGCGGCGGAGGCGGCGGATGCAGCCTCGCCTCGCGCTCGGCGACGACCTCCGGCGAGTCCGGGAGCGTGACGCGCACGGTCCCGCTCAGAGCACCGCGCGCGGGGAGCGCCTTGATCGTCAGCGTGTACCGCGCGCCGTCCGCGAGGCGCGCCGCATCGACCGGGATCTCGAGGCGCTGCGGCGAGGGGCCGGAGCGGTGCGTGAGAGGACCCGTCCGCTCCTCGGAGACCGAGAAGAACAGGAGACGGTTCCCGCTCCAGGTCGTCTCGATCGCGAGCGTCCCCGCGTAGTCGGCGTGGATCGGAACGACGAAGGTCGCGGGGAGCGAATCGCCGACGGAGATCGCGAACTCGGACGTCGACGCGCAGGCGAAGCGCGGGAGCGCCAGAGCGCACAGAACGGCCAGGGACAGTGCGACGCGCCGCATCCCGGGCAATATAATTCCGAGATCGGGGGAGGCCAGAAGGGGCATGGCGGCGCGGGAATTGCGGATCGGCACGTCCTCGTGGTCCTCCGCGGACTGGCGGGGGGTCTTCTACCCGGAGGGGGCCGCCGCCGCGAGCTTCCTGACCCACTACGCGGCGGAATTCGACACGGTGGAGTGCGACGCCACCTTCTACGGCATCCCCGCGGCCAAGACCGTCGACGGCTGGCGGGAGCGCACGCCGCCGGGGTTCCTGTTCGCCGCGAAGCTGCCGCAGGAGATCACGCACGAGCGCGGCCTCGTCGACTGCGAGCGTCCTCTGGCCGAGTTCCTCGAGGTCATGGGCCGGCTCGGCGACAAGCTCGGTCCGGTCGTCGCGCAGTTCGGGTACGTCGCGAGGGGAGCCGATCCGGAGGAGCACGCCACGGGCGACGATTTCCGCGCGCGCCTCGCCGCGTTCCTCGATCTGTGGCCGAAGGAAAGGAAGCTGGCCGTCGAGGTCCGGAACGCGGGGTGGATCGCGCCCCCGCTGCTCGATCTACTGCGCGCGCGCGGCGTGAGCCTGGTCGTCTCGGCGTACTACACGATGCCCGGTCCCGAGAAGCTGTTCGCCGGCCCGGATCCGGTGACCGCCGGGTTCGTCTACGCCCGGTTCATCGGCGACCACAAGAAGATGGATGCGCTCGTCGCCAAGCTGAAGACGGAGGGGGCGCGCACGGCGGAGTGGAACGCCGCCGCCGTCGACCGCTCCGCGGAGCTGTCGCGCTGGGCGAAGGCGATCCGCGCGCACGCATCGGTGCCCGTGCTCGCCTACTTCAACAACCACTACGCGGGGTTCGCCCCCGGCACGGCGCGATTGTTCCGCGACCTGTGGGAGCGCGAGCGCGGATGAGGCCGGCGTGATCCAGCTCGATCGCGTCTCCCGGAGGTTCGGAGCGCGCATCCTCTTCGAGGGCCTGTCGTGGCTGATCCCCGCGGGGGCGCGCCTCGGCCTCGTCGGCCCGAACGGCGCCGGGAAGACGACGATCCTCCGCCTGATCGCCGGGGACGACCAGCCGGACGCGGGGGAGATCCGCGCCGTGGCGTCCGCGCGCGTCGGGTATCTGCCGCA
Organism: Candidatus Sulfotelmatobacter sp.; assembly: GCA_035510175.1. Taxonomy (GTDB): domain Bacteria; phylum Acidobacteriota; class Polarisedimenticolia; order Polarisedimenticolales; family DASRJG01; genus DASRJG01. The sequence continues at coordinate 4,610 of DATKHQ010000373.1, forward strand.
GGAGGTCGAGACGGTCGGGCACGGGAGCGTGCTCGCCACCGTCCTCGACGGGTACGCCGAGCTTCGCGCGATGGAGGACGAGCTCGAAGCCCTCGAGAGAAAGCTCGCCGAGGCTTCGCCCGGGAGCGACGCTCTCGCGAAGCTCACCGCGGCCTACGGCGGCCTCCGCCACCGCTTCGAGGCGCTCGGCGGGGACCGGCTCGAAGCGCAGGCGCGCGCGATCCTCTCGGGCCTCGGCGTTCCCGAGGCGCGCTTCCACGAGCCGCTCTCGAACCTCTCGGGGGGATGGAGGATGCGCGTCGCCCTGGCGCGGCTCCTGCTCTCCCGCCCCGACCTGCTGCTCCTCGACGAGCCGACGAACCACCTCGACCTCGAGGCGATCGACTGGCTCGAGTCGTTCCTGTCGGGATGGGACGCCGCGTTTGTCGTCGTCTCGCACGACCGGTACTTCCTCAATCGCATGGCGCGCGGGATCGTCGAGCTCGAGCGCGGCAAGCTGACGACGTTTCCCGGCGGATACGACGACTACCTCGAGGCGCGCGAGGCGCGCGTCG
>DATKHQ010000374.1:0-2162 GCA_035510175.1 Candidatus Sulfotelmatobacter sp.
CGGAGCTTCCGATCCACGACGCTCCCCGGCTTGACGATGCTCTGCGACCGGTCGGGCCCGACCGACACCAGCGCCACCTCCGCCCCCACGACCGCGGAGAGGCGGTCGAGGTACGCCCGCGCGGCCTCGGGCAGATCGCCCCAGCGGGTCAGCCCGGTCGTGTCGCAGCGCCATCCCGGCAGGCGCTCGTAGACGGGCTCGATGCGCGCCGCCTCGGCCACGGTCGGCGGGAGCGTGCGGCGCACCGCGCCGTCGATCCGGTAGCCGACGCAGATCGGGATCTCCTCGAAGGCGTCGAGCACGTCGAGCAGCATCACGCAGATGCCGTCGAACCGGTTGAGGCGATTCGCGTACGCGGCCGCGACGCCGTCGAACCACCCGCACCGCCGCGGCCGGCCGGTCACCGTCCCGAACTCGCGGCCGCGCCGGCGCAGCCTCTCTCCGAAGCCGTCCGGTCCGTCGTCGAGCTCGGTCGGCATCGGGCCGCCGCCGACGCGGCTGCAGTACGCCTTGACGACCCCCGCGATCGCGTGCACGCGCCGCGGGGAGACCCCCAGGCCCGCGCACAAGCCCCCGGCCACCGTCGACGAGGAGGTCACGAACGGATAGGAGCCGTGATCGAGATCGAGGAGCGTCCCCTGCGCCCCCTCGAACAGGATCGACTCCCCCGCGTCCATCCAATCGTTGAGCAGGAGACTCGTGTCGGCGACGTATCCGCGGAGGCGGCGCCAGTGCGCGTGCGCCTCCGCCGCGACCGCCCGTGCCTCCCCCGGGTTCTCGCCCGCCTCGCGCAGGCGCCGGCCGATCGGGCCCTCGATCAAGCGCGCGATCCGCTCCACGAGCGCCTCGCCGTCCGCGAGCTCTCCGAGCCGGATGCCGGCGCGCGCGGCCTTGGCCTCGTAGGTCGGGCCGATCCCGCGCAGGGTGGTGCCGATCCGGGCGCCGGCATCGGCCGCCGACTCCGCGATGGCGTCGATACGCGCCATCATCGGAAGGATGACGTGGGCGCGGTCGCTGATGAACAAGCGCCCGTCGAGCGCGATCCCCGTCGCGAGCAGACCGTCGATCTCCTGGATGAGCTTCGCGAGATCGAGCACGGTCCCGTTGCCGATGACGATCTTCGCGTCCTTCCGGAACACGCCGGAGGGGACGTGCTGGAGAGCGTGCCGCTTCCCCCCGATCGTGACCGTGTGCCCCGCGTTGGGCCCTCCCTGGTACCGGGCGACGACGTGGAACCGCTCCGAGAGGAGATCGACGACCTTGCCCTTGCCCTCGTCTCCCCACTGCGCGCCGACGACTGCGAGATTCTCTCCCATCGTGTCAGGCGCCCGGCACGGGTGCGAGGAGGGCCTGAACGCGGAACGCGAGCGACTCCGCGATCTTGGCCTTGTCGAGGAACCCCTGGGCCCCGAGCTGCTGGAGGAACTCGAGGACGTTCTCCTTGTAGACGCTCGAGATCGCGAGCACCGCCGTGTCCTTGATGCGCTCGTCCTGGCGCACCTCGCGCAGGACGTCGAACCCGGTCATCCGCGGCATCAAGAGATCGAGGACGACGACGTCGGGGTGCTCGTCCCGGATCACGCGCAAGGCCTCGACCCCGTCGCCGGCGAGGAGAACCTGGTACCCGGCGGAGGTCAGCAACCCCTCGCAGGTCTCGAGCACCAGCTCCGAGTCGTCGGCCACGAGCACCTTCTTGCGACGGGGAATCGACCGGTACGATCCGGACGACGAGGACGAGCGGACCTCGTCGAGCTCGACGTCGATGCGGACGATCGCTTGGCACCCGGGGCAGAGATAGCGGACGACCTTCTCGGCAGGGGGCTCGCCGACCAGGCGAAATTCCGTCTTGCACTGCGGGCAGCGCACGAGCATGCGAGCGCGATAATAGCATGGAGATTGAACACTTTACGCGTGTCCGCTAGCATCCGCGCATGCCGAAGCGCTCTTCGAAGGCGATCCCGATCGACGGAGACACGCTGACCCTGGAGGCCGTGGAGCGGATCGCAGACGGGGCGCCGTGCGCCCTCACGGCGGGCGCCGCGCGGCGGGTCGATGCGGCGAGCCGCACCGTCGAGACCGCAGCGCGGAAGCCGGCGCTGACCTACGGGGTCAACACCGGGTTCGGCCACCTCGCCTCGGTGCGCATCGACCGCGCGCACCTC
>DATKHQ010000375.1:0-8171 GCA_035510175.1 Candidatus Sulfotelmatobacter sp.
TACGCTGAGCAGCCCACGTCCGTCGATCCGACCCTTGCCGAGGAGGCGCTGGCGCTCTCCGCGCTCACCGGGGACGCGACGATGTTCGACGGGTACGTCGCACGGTTCGAGTCGGCTTCGGATACCGAGGTTCGCGAGCGCTACCTCGGGGCCCTCGGAGAGTTCCGCGATCCCGCCCTCCAGGACCGCGCGCTCGACTACGTCTTCGCGGGGCCGCTGCGTCCCCAGGAGCTGTTCACGATTCCTCGCGGGATGACCGACACGCCGGGGGCGCGCGCCAAGACCTGGAGCTGGATGACCGCCCACTACGACACGATCCGCGAGAAGCTCCCGGCCGACTTCATCGTGTTTCTCCCGTACTTCGCCGCCGGGTGCTCGACGGAGCGGCTCGCCGCGGCGCGGACGTTCTTCTCGGATCCGAGGCACGATGCCCCCGGCACCGATCGCGAGCTCTCCAAGGTCGCGGAGTCGGTGGGGGACTGCGTTCGCCTCGACTCGCGCGAGGGGAGCGCGGTGCGTGCGGCGATCGGCTCGGTCGCCGCGAGGGCGCCCGCGAGCGGGTCTAGCCGGCCGCCCGCGGGAAATCGATGACGACGCCGGGGGCGGGCGCCCCGGAGGACTCCTGCACGGTCGAACCACCGTCGGCGGGGCCTTCCGGCGCGGCCTGAACGGGCCGCATCGCGGCCAGCCCCCGCTCGAGGGTCGAGCGGGGATCGTCCGCGAGGAATTCCCGGTGCAGCCGCCGCGCATCGCGGAGCACGCGGGCCGCGGCCGCCCGCGCGGCCCTCGCGACCTCGACGTCGCCCGCGGCGTCCGCACGCTCGGCGCGAGCGGTCAGCCAGCCCGAGAGCACGTCATGGTCGTGCAGCGCGCCGAGGCGCGTCTGCACGCCTCGCCAGATCTTGACCGCTTCGCCCCCGAACCCGAAGAGCGCGGCGGAGACCTCCGCGGCGTAGCGGAGGCGCCGCGCCCTCCGGCGAATCTCGTGCATCGCCTCGGCGTGGTAGCGGCGCCCGCTCTCTTCCAGCCGCGCCAGGATCTTCTCTCCTTCCTCGCGCGTGATCTCCTCGATGCGCTTGATGATCGCCTCCACCGCAGCCGGGCCGCGCGCCTCGGCCCCGCGCAGATCCCGCCGGAGTCCGGCCAGATCGAGGTCGAGGAGCGCGTCGCGCGAGAGCGTGCGCCGCTTCGACCGCCCCCCGGCGAGGGACCGGCGCAGCGTGGCCCGTGCGCGCGCGGCTCTCCCGCGCGGGGGAGCGAGCGCGTCGAGTAGCTCCGCGGCGACGTCGAGGTCCCGGCTGCGTCCGGCCGCCCGTGCGACGTCCCGCAGCACCCGGTCGATCCGCCGTGAGCGCTTCCCCTCGGGCTTCCGCGCCATCAGGGCGAGCGCGACCCTCGCGCGTCGCGCGGCGACACGGAGGTCGTGGATCGCCTCGACGTCGCCGAGGAGCGCCTTCGGATAGGGCGCGAACACGGCACGCGTCCGCCTGGCCAGCCAGCGCGCGCCGTCCGGTCGTTGCGAGCCGATGCCCCCGAGCGTGTCCGTCACCGTCGATCCTGGCGAAATGGAGCCGTGCGTCGATTAGTCTAGCGCCGATGCCGACGTACGCGAATCTCGATCCCCGGCACAGACCGCACGGATTCCGTGCGGTGCTGAAGTGGTCGCTTTTCGACCGCCTGACGGGGCGGCGCCGCATCGGGCCGCCGGGGGAGCCGGCGCCCCGGGTCGAGCCCGACCTTGCCCGGATCCGCAACCCCGTGAACGGGCCCAGGGTCACGTGGATAGGCCACGCCTCGTTCCTGGTGCAAACCTCCGAAGGGACGGTCCTCGTCGACCCGGTCTTTTCCAGCAGGATCGCCGGCACGATTCCGCGACACGGGAAGGCCGGCCTCGAGGCGAAGGATCTCCCCGCGATCGACGCGATTGCCGTGACGCACAACCACTACGACCATCTCGACGCGGCGTCGATCGGCGCTCTGCCACGACGGAGCCCGGTCCTCGTCCCCGAAGGTCTCGGCCGCTGGTTCCGGAAGCGGCGCTTCGCCGACGTCCGCGAGATGCGCTGGTGGGACCGGGTGACGGTCGGAGGTCTGCGGATCACGTTCGTCCCCGCGCGCCACTGGTCGCGCCGCCGACCCTGGGACACGAACACGAGCTGGTGGGGCGGGTACGTGATCCAGGCGGAAGGATCGACGATCTACCATGCCGGCGACAGCGCCGCGTTCGATGGCTTCGCAACGATCGCGCAGCGATTCCGCTCGATCGACCTCGCGATGATCCCGATCGGAGCCTACCAGCCCGCCTGGTTCATGGAGTGGTTCCACATGAATCCGGAGCAGGCCGGCGAGGCGTTCCTGACGCTCGGTGCCAAGGCGATGGTCCCGATGCACTGGGGCGCGTTCCGCTTGACCGACGAGCCGCTGCGGGAGCCGGTCGAGCGGTTGCGGAAGTGGTGGGCAACGAAGCGACCGACGGGGAAGCTCCATGTGATGGCGGTGGGGGAGACGATCCTGCTCGAGTAGGCGAGGCCACTCACGGCGCGGGCGCCGGCGTCTTCCACCGCCGGTGCATCCACATCCACAGCTCGGGCCGCTCCCGGATCTTCCGCTCGAGCAGCGCCGTCGTCTCCGCGGTGATGCGCAGCACGTCCTTCGGGCGGTCGCCGGTCAGGTCGGGAAAATGAAGCCGCTCGTACTCGATCCGCCAGGTCCCGTCCGGCTCCGGGTAGGAAAACGTGGCGACGACGGCGGCGCCGGTCCGGACGTGCATCAGCCCGACGGTCGGGATCGTCGAGGCGGGACGGCCGAAGAAGGGGACGAACACGCCGGCCTCGCGAGCGTCCTGGTCGATCATCACGGCGACGCCGATGCCGTCGGCGAGAGCCTTCGCGGACTCACGGAGGGCGCGGGTCTTGGAGCAGACGCGGTTCCCGGAGCCGCTGCGGACGCGGGCGAGGAGCGCTTCGAGCCTCTGGTTTTCCATCGTGCGCGTGATCATCAGCATCGGACAGCCGAGAAACCCTTGCATGTACGCGGTCAGCTCCCAGTGGCCGAAATGGCCCGAGATCACCAGCACGCCGCGCTTCTCGGCGTACGCCTCGCGCAGCACCTCGACCCCGACGTACCGCACGTGCGTGCCGATGTCGGAGGCTCTCAGGCGCGGGAACGACGCGGCGTCGGCGGCGATGCGGCCGTAGTGGCGCCAGCAGGCGCGCGCGATGCGGCGCCGCTCCGACTCCGATTTCTCGCGGCCGAAGGCCACCGTGAGGTTCGCGAGCGCCACGCGGGTGTGCTTGCGGTCGAGCCGGTAGGCCAAAGCGCCCACGGCGGCGCCCATCGCTCCGAGCGCGCGCCGGGGGAGCGTGCGCCCCGCGCGATCGAGTGCCGTGGCCGCGGCCGTCTCCGCCGTGAACCTGAGGCGCTTTCCGATGGAGACGGCTCCCGCCACGGCGCCGACTATAATGCGCCGGCGCCCGGAGGACGACACGGATGAGCGGGGGGCCGGCGTCGCGGACGATGGTGGTCTGCATCGTCGTCGCAGTCGGGATCGCAGCGGGCGCTTTCGCCGACGAGGCGCCCCCGGCCGGAGCGCCGCATCCCGTTCCCGAGCCCCCCGGCGTGCACCCGACGATCGACGAGGTGCGCGCCCACGACGCCGACACGACGCGGAGGGTCTACGCGCTCGGTCGCGTGCAGATCGACTATCCGCGCCGCCTGACCGCGAGCAGCGGGTTCATCGTGACCCGGCTCCCGCGGGACTTCGATTGCACGACGACCTGCTTGATCCAGGGTCCGACGGTTCACGGCACGCTCGGCCTCTCGGGCGCGGGGCTCGCCGTTGGATACGGCAGCCTGGTCGGGGAGACCGGAGCCTCGGGCTCGTTCCTGCGTCATGCCTTCGTCGGGTGGGGCGCGCGCGCGGCGTACCTGCGCACCTGGAGGGGTGCGTGGGATGCACCGGAAGGAGCGGACTACGCCGGCGTCGAGGCCGCCGCGACCGCGGCGCAGTTCGCGCTGACATTCGGCGTGTACCGGCACGTCGGCGCGGGGGCTCCCGAGGCCGACTGGCGCGTCTTCTTCGGCGCCGGATGGGGGTTCTAGAGATGCGCCGCCTGCGCCTGGCGTGCGGCATCGCGACGATGATCGCGATCGCGGCTCCTTCCGTCCGCGCCCTCGAGACCGACCAGTACTACGCCTTCGACCGCACGCTCGAGGATGCCGGCGACGCCATCAACGCCGAGGTCAACTCCGAGATCGCCGCGGCTCTCGAAAAGGTGAACGCCCGCGGCGCGAAGTGCACCTGCAAGAACGTCCAGAGCGCGATCCGGCGGCGCTTCACCTATCCGATATTCCTCAAGCCCGAGCTCTGGACGACGAACACGTCGCTCGTGCACAAGGTGCCGGAGGGAAAGGCGGACGAGCTGAGATTCCGCCGCGAGTACGTGTACGCATACCACACGAGCCCGCTCGATGTCGTCCGCTGGATGCCGCCGTCCCCGACCATCGAGGTGGCGGGGATCCGCTTCGGAACCGACAAGCTGAGCCACTTCTTCTCGGAAGGGGCGTTCCTCAATCAGTGGTATCGCTCCATGGTGCGCAAGGGGATCCCCCGTGAAGAGGCGATCCGCCGCGCGGTGCTCCGAGGTGTCACGACCGAGCGCACGGTTCTCGGGGGAACGTCCTCCGGCGTCATGTCGCTCGCCGATCTCGAGGCGAACTACCAGGGCCTCCTGTTCTGGTCGGGACTGTGCGATCCCGCCGATCCCGCGCTGAAGAAGACGCCGGCAGGCTGGGTGCTCACGCGGCCGTTCGACCTGGCACCGCTGGTCTCCCCGGAGTGGGACGAGTCGTGGCAGCCGAACGTCTACCTCGGAAAGCGCTGGAAGAAGGTCCGGCCGTACCTCGCCCGGTTCTGCGGCGCGCTCGACCATCCTGCCGTCGCCGCGCGGCGAACGGACTACGCCCGGCGCGACACGTTCACGCCGAGCGAGGCGATCGTTTCCGGCCTCCTCGCGGAGGGGCGGATCCCGGACCCCTCGGGGTTCACGATCGACGCCGTATGCGGCCTCCCGCTAAGGGACGTCCTTCACCCGCCAGGATCCGGACCGAAGGATCCGGCTCCTGCCCGGCGGACCGTCGTAGATATACACCCAGGCGCGCACTGAGCCTCCGGCGCTCGTCCGCGCGGAGACGATCGCCCGGCGGTAGACCCAAGGCGACCGGTCGTAACCCGGGAATCCCTCGATGCCGTCGGTCTCCCGGAAGAGCGCCTCGCGCTCGCGCAGGCGGTGAAGCTCCCCTTCGACGCAAGAGCCGTCCCCGCCGAGGAGGAGACCGGGGTGGTCGCCGAGATCGATGAGCCGCCCCGGGACCGACCCCGACCCCGCGAGCGCGGCACCGTGCGCCGGGAGGACGTGCGCGCGGGACTCGCCGCTCATCAGGGTCCCGTAGACGAACAGGTGTGCGACGGGACCCGGGGCGCGCTCGTCCTCCGCCGCGGCGTCGAGCGCGGCCGCGTCGATTCCGTGCGCCGCGTAGGCGCGCCGGACGATCTCGAGGTACTCGGCGGCTGGCGGGACGTGGGGGAGCCGGCGGCCGGGCTCGACCTCGTACACCGACGCCTCGGACGCGAGCCCGTCCTCGGTGAGGATGGTCCGCGGAACCCGGCGGTAGACGTGCCCGCTGCTCTCCTTCCGGTCGAGGATTTCGAGCGCCCGGTCGGATACCGCGAACATGATCCCCTCGACTGCGTGACCCGGCGCATCCACGACATCGAGGACTCCGCCCCCGCGGGTGGTCGAACGATGGCTGAACGCGAGCCGGCGGTCTGGAAGGAATCCGCGAACCGGGCGGTCGAGCGTCACGCGTGGCACACCGCGCGAGGCGCACCACCGGTCGAGGTCGGCAGGGTCGAGGTTCGACCCGTACGCAAAGGATCGCATCGGGGACATTCTGCTTTCTTGTCTCCTAGAACAGTCCCCCTTCTTCTTGCTCGGCTCTTCTAGGAGACAAAAAAGCAGAATGTCCCCACTACAGGCCGTCGCGGTAGGAGACCAAGAGCCCGAGGATGTCGTCGAACGCCTTTCGCGCCAACTCGTCGCGCGGCGCCTCGCTCGCCGAGCGCCCGGCCGGCTCCCGTGATTGCAGAGAAGCCAGGCGATCGACGATCTCGTACATGGCGTCCGGGCCGATCCGGCGCCGCGCCCGCGAGAGCCGCGCCGCGGCATGCGCCACCGCGTCTCCGGTCATCCGCGCGTACGTGTTCGCGGCCCCCGCGCGTGTCGCCATCTCCTGCAACAGCTCCTTCGTGGGGCGGCCCGTCAGCCGGGCCGCGCGGCGGACCAGGGCCAGGTAGGCGCTCTGGAACTCGCGTGCCGCCAGCGATCGCGCGCGGGTCGGCTTGCGGTCGGCGCGCCGCGCGTAGGAGGACGCCGCGATCGCGAGGAACAGGGATGCCGAGACCGGCTCCGGATCGCGAGCGAACAGGCGCGGCAGCTCCCGGAGCAGGTCGCGGGTGGAGTAGATGGCGTTCCAGGTGATGCCGTCCGGGACCCGCACCCTCCCGCGCCGCGAGCGGACCCGCTCGAAACGGTCGTGCGCGAGGTCGAACCGCCGCAAGAGGGGGCGGGCGCGCCCCATCAGCTCCCTCTCGGCGCGCCGGTCGAATCCCATGTGCCGCAGGAGCAGGCGATCGCGGGTGTCCGCGAAGGAGCGGTCGAAGACGTCGAGCAGCGGGTCCGCGCGGAAGTCGCGCAGCGGCCGGCGAGCCCCGGACAGGAGCGCCTCGCGGATCTGTGCCATGCACCGCACGAGATCGCGCGCCTTCCGCTTCTGCTCGGGCAGGGTGGTCGACCAGCGCGGCCCGTCGTCGTAGCGGTACTCGCGGTGATACAGGCCGAACCGGCGCACGGACCCGAAATCGACGATGCCGCCGTCGAGCAGGACGTTGTCCCCGTCCCAGTCCATCCAGCAGAAGACGTACTCCCGCTCGAAGGTCGCCGCCGCGCGGCCGAACGATTCCGCGACGTGCTCGGCGAGCGCACGGTAGGCGTCCGCGGCGCTGCCGCCGCGGGGGAGACGGCCGTTGCCGCGCTCCCGCGCCACCGCGTAGTCGACGGCCGCCCGCAGGCGCGGCAGATCGTTCTGCTTGAGGGGCGCGAACAGGTGCGAGGGGCGGAGCAGGTTCTTTCCCGCGCGGACGTTCACGGCGAAGCCGTCCGGAAGCGAGATGACGGCGAGACACCGCTCGGTCGCGATGCCGAGCTTCAGGAACGACTCGCTCATCAGCGCGGCGGCCAGACCCTCGCCGACCGACGCCGTCCCGCAGCCGTACGACGCGGTGCGGCTCCCAGTGGCATAGAAGCGGTTGCGGGCGGCGGTGGCGGGACAGAGCCGCGTCACGCCGGTGCCGCAGCTCGAGATGTCCCACGTCGTGCCGGAGCTCCGCACCGTCCCGTTCCAGATGCTGCGGCCGTCGCCGGAGGTCGTCCCGCGCCGATCGACGTGCTGGAGCTGCAGGTACCGGGTGGCCATGTACGGTCCGAGCAGCCACGGCGAAGGACGCACGCCCCGCCTCGCGACGTCGTACTCGTTGACGATGCGCAGCGCGAACGTGTCGAGGACCGCGCGCGCGAGTGGTTTGGTGAGCGTGGCGGCATGGTCCCGCGGGATCAATCCCATCTCGCGCGCGAGGGCGAAGTTGAAGTAGGTGACCGCCGCCCCCCTGCGCCTCCGGGCGCGGTAGTCGACGTGGCCGCCGGGTACCGCCCGGCGGTACGGGTGCTCTCCGCGGATCCTGCGGAAGGCGGCGTACGGATCGGCGGCGGCCGCGAGCTCGGCGCGCGCTTTCATCCTCCTGATCTGAAGCACGTCGGCCACGTGCGAAAAACGTAGGTTCGGACATCGCGCTGGGGCAAATCGCGGCGATTCGTGGCACCATGGCGGTGAACCCCGCGCCGAATCGTCCTGGAAACGCGACCTTTTTTGCTCCGGAGCGATCGTTGGCGATGAGCGACCCCGAGCACTCGCACAATCCGCAGTACCGCGAGATGGCGGACGAATCGATGGTCCGCAACCTCGAGCACCAGGCGCTCGCGATCTGGCCGCAGGAAGTCGAGATCTTCCGCGGGTATCGACTGGGTGGGTCCCTGGCGATCCTCGACGTGGGCTGC
>DATKHQ010000376.1:0-3606 GCA_035510175.1 Candidatus Sulfotelmatobacter sp.
TTCTTGCTCGGCTCCACGGATACCGCCTCGCAGCGAAGAATAGGGATTGTCGTGGGAGAGGAAAAAGCAGAACGCCCCCGTTTGCGGTAGTGTACGCGCTTCGCATCCCACGGGAGGAGATCATGGCTCGAAGGGACACCCTCATGCTCGCCGCCGCGGTTCTGCTCGCGGCCGCGCGCCCGGCCGCAGCCGAAGCGCCAGCACCGCCGAAGAAGGCGGAGGACGTCTACAAGAACATCCAGGTGCTCAAGGGCGCGCCGGCCGACCAGCTCGTCCCCGCGATGCAGTTCATCGCGGCGTCCCTGGGCGTCGACTGCGAGTTCTGCCACGTCCGCGGGGGCTTCGAGAAGGACGACCTGAAGGCGAAGCAGACCGCGCGGAAGATGATGACCATGATGATGGCGATCAACAAGGATCACTTCGCGGGCCATCGCGAGGTCACCTGCTTCACCTGCCATCACGGCGGGACCGAGCTCTCCGGGATCCCGCCCGTCGCGGAGACCGACGTGGAGCACGACGAGGGCGAGCAGAAGCCGCCCGCTCTTCCGGCCGCGACGCAGATCCTCGATCGCTACGTCCAGGCCCTCGGCGGGAGCGAAGCCCTCGGCAAGATCGACAGCCGCACCATCACCGGCAAGATCACGAGCGGGGGCCAGCCTCCGGTCAGCGTGGACGTCTACGCGAAGGCGCCGAACAAGCGTGCGTCCTACGTCCACATGGAGCGCGGGGACAGCGTCACCGCGTTCGACGGAACTGCCGGGTGGCTGGGCGCTCCCGGGCGTCCTCCGCGCATGATGTCCGCACCCGAGTCGGAGTCGGCCGCGATCGACGCGGAGTTCCGCTTCCCGACCCGGACGAAGGAGCTGTTCAAGGACCTCGAGGTCGCGCCGTCCGAGAAGATCGGCGGCCACGACGCGGTCCTCGTGATCGGGCGCACGGAGGGGCATCCTCCGGTCAAGATGTACTTCGACGCCCAGTCCGGTCTGCTCCTCCGGTTGATGCGCTACGTCGAGACCCCGCTCGGCCGGAATCCGACGCAGATCGACTACGACGACTACCGGGACCTCGACGGGATCAAGGTCCCCTACCGCTGGACCGTCGCCCGGCCGAACGGCCGGTTCACGATCCAGGCGGAGACCGTCAAGCAGAACGTCGCGATCGACGACACGAGATTCACGGCACCGCCGGCCGACGCACCGAAGTCCGAGGGGCCGAAGTCCGAGGGGCCGAAGTCCGAGGGGCCCAAGACAGGAGCGCCCAAGCCCGCTCCGGGGCACTGACCCCGGATCCGGGTCAGGGCTTGCGCGGCTCCTTGTCGCGCTTGTCGAGGATCGCCTCCATCGCGTCCATCGTGGCGTTCATGTCGCGCATCGCCGCCGCGAACGGCGCCGAGGTCGCCATGTCCACGCCCGCGTCCTTGAGCATGTCGTACGCGTAGCGGGACGAGCCTGCGGAGAGCATCCCGAGGTAGGCGTCCCGCGCCGCCGTACCGGCAGGCTTGGCGGCGGCCTCCGCGCGGATCCCGTCGGCGAGCTTGCTCGAGGCGATCACGCTGGTGGCGTACTGATAGACGTAGAAGTCGTAGTACATGTGCGGGATGTACGCCCACTCCGCGCCGTAGGCGTCCTTCACCTCGCAGATGCCGGCGTCGTGGCCGTAGTAGTCCCGCAGGAGCTTCAGGTAGAGCGCCGTCAGGTTCTCGCCGTTCACCGGCTCCCCGCCCGCGGCCATCTCGTGCATCCGGAGCTCGAACTCCGCCAACAGCCCCTGCCGGAAGAGCGTGGTGCGGAGGCCGTCGAGGTGGCTCCCGAGCAGCGCCAGGCGCTCGTCGTCGGACGCCGCCTTCGCGAGCATGGCGTTGACGAGCAGGTTCTCGTTGAGGGTCGAGGCGACCTCCGCGATGAAGATCGGGTAGTCGTGGGTCGCGTACGGCTGGCTCTTGTCGGAGAGATACGAGTGCATCGAGTGGCCGGACTCGTGCGCGAGCGTCGAGACCTCCTCGTAGAGCCCGGTGAAGTTCTGGAGCTGGAACGGGTGCGTCCCGTACGCGATCGTGCTGTACGCGCCCGAGCGCTTTCCCGTTCTGGGGAACCAGTCGATCCAACGGTTCTCGTAGCCCTTGCGAAGCGCCTCCTGGTAGTCCTTCCCGAGAGGGGCGACCGCGTCGAGGACGAGGGACTTCGCCTCTTCGGGCGTGAAGCGGCGGTCGTACCTCTGGACGATGGGGGCGTAGAGGTCCTCGTATCCCAGCGTGTCGAGCCCCATCATCCGCTTGCGAAGCTTCAGGTAGCGGTGAAGCGTCGGCAGGTTCGCGTGGAGGTCCGAGATGAGCTGCGTGTAGACCTGCGGCGGGATCGCGTCCGCGAACAGCGCCTCGTCCACGGACGAGTCGAACTTGCGCATCTTGCGCGAGAACTCGTGCGCCTGGACCTGCGCGCCGAGCGCGGTGCCGAGCGTCCGCGTGTACTCGTTGTACCGCGACCAGAACGCCTCGAACACCTTGAGGCGGTCGGCCCGGTCGGCGGCGGCGCGGTACTTGGTGTACGCGGCCGCGTCGAGCCGCACCTCCCCCGTGGAGAGCGTCACGGTCGGGTACGGGAAGTCCGCGTTGACGAAGATGTCGCGAATCGTCTGCCCCGCGCCCTGGAGGAGCCCGGTCTCCGCGAGGATCCGCTCGGACTCGGGATCGAGCGTGTGCGGGGCGCGGCGGAGCACGTCCTCGAGCGGCTGCTTGTAGGCCGCGAGGCCCGGCTCCGAGGCGACGAAGCCCCGGATCTTGTCCCGGCCGACCGCGAGGATCTCCGGGCGGAGCCAGGCGGTCGCCGCGGCGAAGTTCGTCCGCGCCTGGCGGGCCTGCTCCTGCATCTGCTCGGCCCGCCCGACGCGCGTGTCGAGGTCGTAGTTCATGCTCGCGTAGACGCCCACCTGGGTGATGCGCCGGTCGAGGTCGAAGTAGGTGTCGAGGCAGCCCGCAAGCGTCCGGGCGGAGTCCGCCAGGTGGCCGCGGCACGTGTCGAGCTTCGACGTGTCGCCCGCCGCCGCGTCCTTCGCCTTGGCCCACGCCTCCTCCGACGGGTACAGGTCGGCGAGGTTCCAGGTGTACTTCGGGTCGGCGGCAGGCGCGTCGGCCGCCCGAGCCTTCGCGGCCAGGGCGGCCGCTAGGACGAGCGCGCCGCGCGCGGCGAGCGTGCGCATCGAGACGAGCATGGGAAACCTCCTCCACTAGCAGAACACACCCGTAAGACGACCGTAAAGCCCCGTTGGACGATTCGGTCAGAGGGTGTCGATGTGCTTCTGCAACCGCGCGATCATCCCCGCGGACCGCTGCGGCTTGGGGAGTGTCGCGGCATACGCGAGCGCCCGGGTCAGGGCCTCCTTCGCCGACGCGCGATCTCCTTTCTTCTCGAAGATCGTCGCGCGCGCGTCGAGGATCGTGAGCGTGCGCGGGCCGTAGACCTTCGCGAGCGCGCGATCCGAGGCGGCGAGGGCCTCGTCGTAACGCCCCATCTCGCGCAGCACCAGCGCCAGGCGTGCCGGCGGGTTGTAGTCGTTGGGGAGATCCCGCTCCGAGGCCTCGATCGACGCGAGAACGCGCTCCGGTGTTTT
>DATKHQ010000377.1:0-2722 GCA_035510175.1 Candidatus Sulfotelmatobacter sp.
AGCCGCGGGGCCGGCCTCTCCCGACGAATGGGAGGGCCGGCCCCTCGTGTTTTCGGCCCCTGTTACACTCGCCTCGATGGGTCGCTCCTTCCGGGACGTGCTCTCCGAGCGCATCGTCGTGTTCGACGGGGCGACCGGGACGAGGCTGTACGACCTCGGCGTCTTCCTCAACCGCTGCTTCGACGAGCTGAACCTTTCGAACCCGTCGCTCGTCGGGAGCGTCCACCGGTCCTACGTGGCGGCCGGCTGCGACGTCGTCGAGACCAACACCTTCGGCGCCAATCGCCCGAAGCTCGATCGGCACGGCTTCGGCGACCAGGTGCGGGAGATGAACCGGGCCGGTGCGGCGATCGCCCGCGAGGCGGCTGGAGCTGCCGCGTTCGTGGCGGGAGCGATCGGCCCTCTGGGGATGCGCATCGAGCCCTGGGGGCCGACGTCCGTCGACGAGGCGGCGGACCATTTCGCGGAGCAGGCCGCGGGGCTCGTCGAGGGCGGGGTCGATCTCTTCTCCGTCGAGACGTTCTACGACCTCGCGGAGATCGAGGCGGCGGTCGCCGGCATCCGCCGCGTCTCCGATCTTCCGATCGTCGCCCAGATGACCCTCGAGGACGACGGGAACAGCCTGGAGGGGGTCGCTCCCGAGATCTTCGGGCCCAGACTCGCGCAGCTACGCGTCGACGCCGTCGGCGTCAACTGCTCGGTGGGCCCCGCGGCGATGCTCGAGGCGATCGAGCACCTCGCCCCGGCGGTCGAGCTGCCCGTCGTGGCGCAGCCGAACGCGGGGAAGCCGCGGGCCGTCGACAACCGGAACCTCTACCTCTGCAGTCCCGAGTACATGGCGGTCTACGCGAAGCGGTTCATCGAGGCCGGCGTGAGGATCATCGGCGGCTGCTGCGGCACCACCCCGGATCACCTGAAGGCGATCATCCGCGCGGTCCGCGCCGCCTCCCCGGCCCGCAAGGTCTCGACCTTCGCGGAGGCGCGCGAGGCCGCCACCGCCGAGCGGCCGCCCGTGCCGCTGGCGGAGAGGTCCGGGCTCGCGCGGTCGATCGCGGGCGGGAAGTTCGTCGTCAGCGTCGAGATGCTCCCGCCGCGCGGCCACGACCTAGCCAAGACGCTCGCCGGAGCGGCGCAGCTCAAGGACGCCGGGATCGACGCGGTGAACATCCCGGACGGGCCGCGGGCAACCGCCCGGATGAGCCCGATGGCGATGGCCGTCGGGCTCGAGCGATCGGTCGGGATCGAGACGATCATCCACTACTGCTGCCGCGACCGGAACCTTCTCGGGATGCAGTCGGACCTGCTCGGGGCGCATGCGCTTGGCCTCCGCAACGTGCTGATCATCACCGGCGACCCGCCCAAGCTCGGGGACTACCCGGACGCCACCGCGGTGTTCGACGTGGACAGCATCGGCTTGACCAACATGGTCGCGCGTTTGAACCGCGGGATGGACGTGGGGGGAAACGCGATCGGCGAGCCCACCGCGTTCTACAACGGCTGCGGCGTGAACCCCGGCGCGCCGGATCTCGACCGCGAGATCGCGCGGTTCGAGTGGAAGATCGACGCCGGCGCGGCGTACTGCATCACGCAGCCCGTGTTCGAGATCGAGGCGCTGCTGCGCTTCCTGGGGCGGATCGCGCACGTCCGCGTCCCGGTGATCGCGGGGCTGTGGCCGCTCGCCTCGTTCCGCAATGCCGAGTTCATGAACAACGAGGTCCCCGGCGTCAGCGTCCCGGCGTCGATCCTCGAGCGGATGCGGGCGGCCGACACGAAGGAGAAGGCCCGGGCGGAGGGGATCGCGATTGCCCGGGAATCGCTCGCGGTCCTCCTCGATCACGTGCAGGGCGTGCAGATCTCGGCCCCCTTCGGCCGCATCGCGACCGCGCTCGAGGTCGCGGACGCGATCCCCTCCGCGCGCCGCGCGGTGAAGCCGGACGGAGTGCGCCCGTAGACCTTCAGTCCGCTCGCGGTGTCTCGCGCCGTCCCCGCGCGGGGACACGCCTCGATGCAAAAAGCTTGAATTCCAGCCGTCTTCACTTATCTCAGGGTGTGGCACGCCGGTTGAAACGATTCAGGGAGTGATCTGAACGCCCGAGGAGGCTACGACATGAGATCGACGCTCGCCGCCTTAGCACTCGCCGCGTCTTTTGCTCTCGCCGCTCCGTCATATGCCGGGGGGCCGGGGGATTCCGGCGCGTTTCAGTTCAACCTCGGCTGGTACTTCCCTTCGGGCAACAGCGAATTCTGGGACGCGAACGAGCAGGCGTTCACCCTCGACCACAGCGACTTCAACAGCATCACGCTCGGGTTCGGGTACGTCGCCTCGCTCACCAACCACATCGAGTTCGGCGCAGGCATCGACTTCTACTATCACTCGCAGGGCTCGGCCGATCGCAATTTTACCGACCAGAACGGGTTCCCGATCCTCCACGACACGCGGCTGAGCCTCACGCCCGTGACCTTCGACGTCCGCTTCCTTCCCACCGGACGGTATGTGCAGGCGAGCCCCAACCCGCGCTATCACGCGCGGCATCCGGTTCCGTACCTCGGCCTGGGCGTAGGGTTCACGTACTGGCAATACGAGGAGGAGGGGGACTTCGTGGCGACCGACAACACGATCGTCTACGACCGGTTCAAGGAGAGCGGGACCGCCTTCGAGAAGCACGTGCTCGGGGGGCTCGAGATTCCGGTCTCCCCGGCCTGGTACATCTACTTCGAGGGG
>DATKHQ010000378.1:0-6642 GCA_035510175.1 Candidatus Sulfotelmatobacter sp.
CCGAGTCGCTCACCGCGAAGTACGCGGACGGCGTGCTCGAGGTCAAGATCCCGGTTCGGGAAGCCCCCGCGCCGAAGGAGATGAAGGTCGAGATCGCCTGAGCGGTCTCAGTTCAGGAGAGGAGTCGATGAACACGAAAACCCCGATCGCAAAGCCCCAGGAAACGGAGAGGGCGATTCCGGACGACCTGCGCACGGCGTACCAGATCCACACCCTGGCGCAGATTCTCCTTGCGAAGCTGGCCAGCCCGATGCCCTGGGGACCGGTGATGCCGCCGGCGTATCCCCCCATCGTTCACTGAGGCCACGAACCCGCTCGCGCCCGCATCGGGCGCGCGGCAGATAGGAAGGAGCACGGCATGTTCTGGAACGATCCGAATCTCTACAGCGTCGCTTTCAAGGACACCCCCAACGTTTCCCACTTCCCCACGCCGTTCCTCGGCCAGTTCCCGCGCTTCATGAGCCCGTACACCCAGATCCCCTATACGCCGTTCCCGCAGGTTCCGCAGATGTTCACGCCGCCGATCGCGCCGACGTATTTCAACCCGCAGTATCCCAGCTACTTCACGCCGCCGGTCACTCCGTACTTCCAGACCCCGACGCAGACGCCGTTCGTGAACCCGCTCATCAATCCGATGCTCGGCCACTACGGCTACACGCTCCCGCTGTTCCAGGGGTATCGCCCGTTCGGGATCTAGCGCTTCTGACTCCCGCCGGGAAGCTGCGGAGGGGCCGGTGTTCTCGGATGTCCTGAAATCCGCGCTCGAGAAGGAAATCGCGGGGCAGCCGGCCGCGATCGCGAGCGTCGTGCGGGGCACGACGCGCGTGATGAGCGGGCTGACCCCGCGAGAGCGGACCTGGTGCGCCTACATGTTCATGGGCCCCAGCGGTACAGGGAAGACCCAGCTCGTGCGGACCTTGGCGGAGACCCTCCACGGGGAGGGGAAGGGTCTTCACATCGCGGATTGCACGCAGTTCGTCCACGGCGACCCGTGGTCGGCCTTCGCTGCTCAGCTCGCCCCGATGTTCTCGCATCCCCGGCAGGACGACGGTGGTTCGGTGCTCGACGCACCTCCGTTCTCGGTGTTGCTCATCGAGTACCTCGAGAGGGGACGCAAGGAAATCTCGAAAGCGCTGACGGCGACGCTCGACACGGGTCGCCTGCCGCTACCCGGCGGGAGGCTCGGACGCCTGCGCCACTGCATGGTCTTCATCACCACGAGCCTCTGCTCGAGCGAGATCCTCGAGGAAAGCCCCAGGGTCGGATTCCAGGGGGCGGCCGGACCCGGCCTCGAGGAGGATCGGATCGCGAAGACCTGCCGCGCGCAGGCCGAGGAGCACTTCGGCGAGGATCTCGTCACGCGCCTGGATGGGCTCGTCGTGTTCCACCGGCTCCAGGAGCAGCATTTCGGCGAGATCCTCGACCGGAGGTTCGATCGGATGGCCCGCTGGCTGCGGGAGCGCGGTTTCGGATGCGAGCTGCTCGGTCCGGCGCGCACGTTCCTGCTCGATCATGCGCACGGCGAGCCCAAGCTGGGCGCGCGGGAGCTGGTCCGCGTCTTCCGCCGCTACCTCGAGTTCCCGGTGGCGGACCTCATGATCAGCGGGCGCATCGCGGCCGGCTCGCACGTGGCGATCGATCACCTGAGCGGCGACGAGCACCTCCACTTCACGGTGTCGGGGCAACGGGCCACCGAGGTGGTCGTCGCGTAGCGGGGACATTCCCCACTAGAGGCGCACGGCGAGACCGGCGCGCGCCGCGAGCTGGTACCACCCGGTCCCGCTGAAATTGACGAAGCACCCCGGGCCGCAGGTCACGGCGACCGTCGAGCTGCTGAACGTCGCATAACCCAGAAGCTCGAGCTTGAGCGCCGCACGCCTCCCGATCTGCACCTTCATCCCGCCGCCGATCGATCCCGAGAAGCCGATGCCGTCGGAGACCGAGCCGGAGCCGGTGCCGATCCGGGTCAACCCGACCGTGGCGGAGACGAACGGCCGGGTCCGGCCCGGGTGCGGTTCGTACCCGCCGCCGAACTGTAGATAGTCGACAGAGACGTCGAACCTGCCGATGCCGAACGTGTTCGGATCCGCCTGAAAACGAAGCGTCTGGCGTTCGAGGAAGGTCTCGAACCAGGCGTCCGGATGGACGTAGAAGTCCGCGCCGAGCCCGAACGACGCAGAAGCATCGGCGGTGGCCGGCGGATACCCGGGCTGCGAGGCGTCGAGATTGGCTCCGTTCCTAAAGCCGACCATCGGGACGAGATCGATCGGCCGGTCGTCAGCGTGGGCTGGCGGTGACCAGAGCGATGACGACAACAGGAGAAACAGCGCCGCCGACGCTCCGGGTCGCATGAATCCGCGCCGCACCACGCGGCGCATTCTCGCACGGCGCCGACTCGCGCTAAGGCGTCGTCCCCCCGGGCACGAGGGTCACCACGTCGCCCACGCGGATCGTGCCCGCCCGCGCGACCTCCGCGTTGAGCGCGAGCTGGCCTCCGAACCGGCGGACGATGTCGCGGAGCACCTCCGGGTCCCGCTCGTTCGTGTCGGGATCGACCGTGGTCATCACGCAGCGGTCCCTCAGGGAGTCCAGCCAGACGATCGCCGTGCCGATGCGCAGGGTGCTCCCGGGCCATCGCCGCTCGTCCAGACCCGGGACGCCGCCGATGAGGATGTTCGGACGCAGTCGACGCACGTCCCGACCGAATTCGGAGACGGCGCCGTCGGTCGCGACGAGCAGCGGCAGGATGTCGAACCGCTCCGGGCCGTCGTACGCCTCGAGCCAGGAGTCCTCGCCGGCCGCGCGGCGCACGGCGGCCATCGCCTCCTCGCTGTCCCACCGGTGGCCCTCGACGAGCGGCGTCCCGTCGGCGTCGAGACGGGCGGTGAGCCCGAGCAGGCGATGATATCGGCGCGACGTCCGCACGCCTTCGGGGCCGCGCACGTGGACGATGCGGTCTCCGGGGATCCCTGCGATCGACAGCTCCGCGGAGACGAGCGGCTCGCCGGCAAGCGACTTCACCGGATAGCGCCACAATCCGGCGACCGTGAGGCTCATCGCCCTCCCTCCCAGGATGCCGTGATCTCGGCCCAGGCCCGCCGGAACGCCGCGAAGGACAGGGCCCGATCGGCCGACGCTCTCGCGGAAGCGACCGACTCGGTCCATCGTGCGTCGTCGACGAGCAGCCGGTTCGCCTCGCCGAGGACGGCCGTGTCCGGGTCCACTCCTCCGGGCAGGTCCGCGAACGCCATGCGGTCGATCATGCCGTCGCCGCCGAGACAGGGTGTGCCCGCGAGAAGGCAGTCGCCGGCGACCTGCCCGGGGACGCCGCTTTGGTCCCGCTGGAGGACGACCCGGTGCTCCGCGATGAGGCGGAGATAGTCGGGATAGGGAAGGCGCGGCCGGATTCGAATCGGGGCGCGCCCGCGCAGCCGCCAGGCGCGCAGCCGGCCGATCAGGCCGTCCCCGTTCACGATCGTCACCGATCCGCCGGGATGCGCCGCAGCGGCAGCTACGGCGAGGCGCACGGCGCTCTCGTGGCGGCGCGACGGCACGTCCCAGTCCCGCGTGCCGACGAGGATTCCCCGGCGCTCGACCAGGGGGCAGGACACGCTCCATCCCGGCACGTCGAGAGGATAAGGCGTGGCCATCTCGATCGTGCGGATCGACGGCGGCCACGATCGGCACGCCTCGCGCGCGGCGGGGGAGGCGACGACCCAGGCGTCCACCCGCTCGCGCAGCTCTTCGACGGCCGAGCGGTTCTCCGCCACGCTGTCGAACGCGGCGATCTGATGCGCGCCGCATTCCTTCCACGTGCACAGCACGCGGTGTCCGCGCTGCTTCAGCGCCGCCGCCGCATCGAGCGCGCGGCCGGCTCGGCGGGGCACCAGGACCAGGACGAACCGACGGTCCGGGCGCACCGTCTCGTGCGTGTCGTGGAACGATCCGCCGGTCGCCGCGGCGAAGGCGTGGAAGTTGATCGGGGGGTGTCCCGGCGCGCCGAGCGCGGGCACTCCCGATGCGAAGTCCGTGAATGGATCGCGCCCGAGGGGCACGACGATGTCCAGCGGCTCGCTCACGCCCCGACCGGACGGTCCAGGATCGACGACGGGTGTCCGCGCCGGTGGGACAGCGGATACCGCTGCGGCTCGTAGTGGTTCTCGGCCGTGTACGGCTCCGCGAACTTGCCCTCGGTCAGGTCGCTGCGGACGAAGAAGGCATTCGCGCCGATGATCTCGCAACCGACCAGGTGATATCCGAGCCGCGCGCCCAGCCGCTCGAGCGCCTTGAGGCTCGCGCCGAAATTCTGCGTGCCGTCCCAGAGCCGCCCGGGATCGTAGTTGACCTTCCAGTCGACATCGGCCGGAAGGGCCGCGTTGTATTCCACGACGACGACCCGCGGGCGGTAGAGCGAGAGCCCCTCCCAGGCGTAGTACGTGTTCTGGTCGATGTCGAGGGACAGCAGGTCGAGCTCGACCGGCACGCCGAGGCGCTCGAACAGGCCGCCGACGTTCTCGCGCGTGACGTGCGACACCAGCCACGCGAGGCAGCCGCCCCGCAGGTCGGGCCGACCGGAAATCGCCTGGACGAACGTATCGCGACCGTCGATCCAGAATCCCGTCCATCCCTGTGCGAGCAGGAACGCCGTGTTGTTCTCGAGGCCGTTTCCGACGCCGATCTCGGCGAAGACCCGGCGGCCGGGGCCGATCCGCCGGAAGATCTCGTGGATGATCCCGTCCTCGCCGTTCTGCGAGGACACCTGGGCGTGGTGCCGCAGCAGGCGGCGCGGGTCGGCGGCGCGAGGATCGCGGGCGAGATCGACGTCGACGCGGCGCAGTCCTTCGAGCGCCGCCAAGCGGTGCTCGAGGCGCTCGACGATCTCGGAGAGCTCACGGAGCTGGCGCACCACGGGCAGCCGGTGCGTCAGCCGCTTCCGGCGCCCCTCAGGCATCTCCCACCGGCTTCAGGATCAGGAACGTGAGGCCGCGCGAGAGCTTCGACTCGAAGAACCCCCCGACCCGACGGTCCCCGCCGAGCGCGGCAAGGCGCGCGCGGTAGGCCGCGTGCTCTTCGTCCGACGGCCAGCCCTTGAGGCTCTCGCAGCGCGTCGGGGCCGTGTCGTGAAAGACCGCCATCGTGCGGATCGTTCCGCGCTCGAGGCAGATCTCGAATTCCTCGGCGCGGAACTCGCACATGCTGTCGAAGAAGCCGACGTCGAAGACCGTGCGGTTCGCCCGGAGGAACTCGCGGGAATCGGCGCAATGGACCTCGACGAAGCGCGAGAGACCTTGCCGGCGCAGCTTCGATTCGAGGGACCGGCACAACGCGGGATCCAGCTCGACCGAGTGGACGGTCCCGAACCCGTTGTTCCGGCACGCCGCCGCGAGCGCGATCGTTCCCAGCCCGTCCGCGGCTCCGGTCTCGAGGATCGCCGACGGCTTGAGCAGCATGATCGTCGCGTGGAGCCAGTTGAGCACCTCGAGCTCGGTCGTGCCCGCGTTGAACGCCTCGAACAGCTCCGCCCGCTCCTCGGCGACGTGCGGGTGGACGCGGTCCTCGCGCTTGACCTTGAGGAGGCGCGGAAACCAAGGGAACTTGTTGCGCCGGAAGACGCCGAGGGTGCTCACGCGGACTTCTCGAGGACGAGCTCCCACGAGTACGTGTCCACGTCCGGGTTCTCGTGAACGACCCGGTCCTGCCCGAGATCGCGGAGGATTCTCCGGACCGTGTCGAGCGAGAACGAAGCCTGCTGGTGGTGGGTGTTGTACGTCGCGCCGGTGCGGACGCAATACTCGCGATAGCGGCGCTCGTCCGGGCAGTAGAGGATCAGCCGTCCGCCGGGCTTGAGCACGCGAAGCCACTCCTGCAGGACGGCCCGCGTATCCGGGAAGTCCTCGAGCAGGTGCGAAGAATAGATGAAGTCCAGGACCCCGTCGCGAAACCACCGGAGATCCGAGGCGTCGCCTCCGAGCTGGACGCTCTCCCGCCCGACCGCCGTGTACGGCGACGGCATGTCCATGCGGATCGCATGATCCGCGATCGGATCGCCTCCGAATCCGAGATCGAGACCGTAGCCGCGGCAGTACGGCGCCAGCCGCGCGCGACAGAGGGCGGTCCCGCTGGGGTCGGGCTTCCGGCGCAGCGGGCGCCCGGTCAGCACGCGGCCGAGGTTGCGTACGACGAGCGGCGTCCGGAACCGCCGCCGCGGGACGCTCGCTCCGGGTTCGGACGCCGGGGGTTCCATCGGGGCGGACCACGGTAGGGCGGGCCCAAGACCCCGTCAAGCCTCGGCCGCGGGGGCGATCGCATTTCCGGACAGGAACGGGGCGCGACCCGCCTTGAAGGAGACCCGGCGCGGCGGAACAATTCCCGTGAGGCTCCCGGGAGGCCCGATGAAGCCGTTCGATCCCGCCACCCGCGTCCAGGACACCCTCGTCTTCGGGGAGTACGGCGACGTCAACCCGTCGATCACCGACTCCTCGACGTACACGTTCCTGCGCCCCGAGACTAAGGAGGAGCTGTTCGAGCACGAGATCGAAGGGTGCTTCCTCTACTCCCGGCACTGGAATCCGACGAACAAGGTCCTCGCCGATGCGCTCGCCCGGATGGAAGACGGCGAGGGGGCGGTCGTGACGTCGTCCG
>DATKHQ010000379.1:0-4871 GCA_035510175.1 Candidatus Sulfotelmatobacter sp.
CGCCGTCTCGCGATCATCGACCTCTCGCCGACCGGCGCGCAGCCGATGGCGTTCGACGGCGGGCGCTTCCGGATGGTCTTCAACGGGGAGATCTTCAATTACCGGGAGCTGCGCGCGGAGCTGGCCGCCGCCGGGCAATCGTTCGTGTCGACGAGCGACAGCGAGGTGATCCTCGCGCTCTATGCCCGCGAAGGGACGGCGATGCTCGCCCGCCTGCGCGGCATGTACACGATCGCCCTCTGGGACGAGCGGAAGAAGGCGCTGCTGCTCGCGCGGGACCCGTACGGGATCAAGCCGCTCTACTACGCAGAGTCCGGCGGCCACCTGCACTTCGCGTCGCAGGTGCGCGCGCTCGAGGCGAGCGGCGCCGTTCCGCGGGACCTCGACCCGGCGGGGCTCGTGGGATTCCTCCTGTGGGGAAGCGTGCCGCAGCCGTACACGCTCCGGCGGAGGATCCGCGCGCTTCCCGCCGGTCACCACCTCTTCGTGCGCGCGGGGCGCGTGGGGGAGCCGGTTCCGCATCGGGAGATCACGCGATTCGAAGACGCGCCGGCCGGCGCCCTCGGGGTCGCGGACGCGCTCGAAGACAGCGTGCGCGCGCATCTCGTCGCCGACGTTCCGGTCGCGGTGTTCCTCTCGGCCGGGCTCGATTCGAGCCTGGTCGCGGCGCTGGCCCGACGGCGGACGCCCGGCTCCCTGACGACCATCACCGTCCGGTTCGAGGACTTCGCCGGCACGCCGCGCGACGAGGGAGGACCGGCGGGCGAGGTGGCGGCCGCCCTCGGGACGCAGCACGTCGTCCGGACCCTGTCGCGCGCCGACCTTCGCGACCTCTGGACGGGCGCCGCCGCCGCGATGGACCAGCCGAGCATCGACGGGTTCAACACCTGGGTCGTCAGCCGCGTCGCGCACGAGCTGGGGTTCAAGGTCGTCCTCTCGGGTCTGGGCGGAGACGAGCTGTTCGGAGGGTACGGCAGTTTTCGGGAGGTCCCCGCGTGGAACCGCCGCGCATCGGCGCTGGCGTCGATCCCGGGGGCGGCGCGGGTTTGGCCCCTGCTGGCGGAGCCGGGAGCGCGGTCGCGTCCCAAGCTCCCGGGGCTCCTGCGTTACGGCCGGACGATCCCCGGGGCGTACGTCCTGCGCCGTGCGCTGTTCCTGCCGGAGGAGATCGCCGGCCTCGTCGGGGACGACCTGGCTCGCGCGGGACTGGCCGAGGTGGATCCCGAAGAGCGCGCGGCGCGCGTGCTGCGCTCGGCGGGCTGGGACGACGCTCACGCCGATCCGTGGCGGGCCGTCCATCTCCTCGAATCCTCGCTCTACATGCGGGACCAGCTGCTGCGGGACTCGGACTGGGCCTCGATGGCGCACTCCCTCGAGCTGCGCGTTCCGCTCGTCGACATCACGCTGCGGGACGCGATCGCGGCCCACGGATTCGAGCCGGCACGAACGGGCGGAAAGGCCGCCGCCGTGCGCCTGGCCGCCCCCGAGATCCCGGCGGCGCTGCTCACCCGGCCGAAGACGGGCTTCGGGATCCCCGTGATGGAAGCGCTCGACGAGGAGATGGGCGGGGCGCGGGAGGGGTTGCTCTCGCGCCGGCTCGCCCTGCGCGTGCTCGGCGCGTTCGGTGTCGACATGCGCGTTCCCGTCGGGCGCTGAACGGGAGCTCCACCGAAGGATGGGCGCGACGATCCTGGGGCTCTCGGCCTTCTACCACGACAGCGCGGCCTGCCTCGTCTCGGACGGCCGGATCGTCGCCGCGGCTCAGGAAGAGCGCTTCACGCGGAAAAGGCACGACGCGGGATTCCCCGCCCGCGCCGCCGCTTACTGCCTCGCGGAGGCCGGGCTCGGGTCCGCCTCGGAGCTCGACCACGTCGTCTTCTACGACAAGCCCATCGTCAAGTTCGAGCGGCTGCTCCAGAGCTACCTGCACGAGGCTCCGCACGGCTTGCGGTCGTTCCTCATGGCGATGCCGCTGTGGCTCAAGCAGAAGCTGTGGATGAGCGAGACCATCGGGGACGCTCTAGAGTACGACGGCCCGGTCCTCTACACCGAGCACCACGAATCGCACGCGGCGAGCGCGTTCTTTCCATCGCCGTACCGCAAGGCGGCGATCCTGACGATCGACGGGGTCGGGGAATGGGCCACCGCCTCGCTCGGAGTCGGGGAGGGGAACCGGGTCCGCCTCCTCAAGGAACTGCGGTTCCCGCACTCGCTCGGGCTCCTCTACTCGGCATTCACGTACTTCACCGGGTTCACCGTCAACAGCGGCGAGTACAAACTGATGGGGCTCGCCCCGTACGGCTCGCCGATCTACGTCGACCGGATCCTCGACGAGATCGTCGAGATCAAGGACGACGGATCGCTCCACCTGAACATGCGCTACTTCGACTACGTCGGCGGGCTCCGCATGACCTCGCCTGCCTTCGACGAGCTCTTCGGCGGCCTGCGCCGTGCCCCCGAGTCGCCGCTGACGCAGCGCGAGATGGACCTCGCCGCATCGATCCAGGTGGTCACGGAGATGGCCACGCTGGCCATGGCCCGGTTCGCGCACCGGGAGACGGGCCTGCCGTCGCTGTGCATCGCCGGTGGCGTGGCGCTCAACTGCGTGGCGAACGGGCGGATCCTGCGCGAAGGGCCGTTCGCGTCGATCTGGATCCAGCCGGCCGCCGGCGACGCCGGTGGCGCGCTCGGGGCGGCCCTCCTCGTGCACCACCAGATCCTCGGGGCTCCGCGCGAGCCGTCCGGCATTGCGGACACGCAGAGCGCGAGCTTGCTCGGCCCGTCGTTCGCGGACGACGAGATCGCCGCATTCCTCGAGGCGGAAGGGATCCCGAGCGAGCGGTACGCCGACGAGGAATCGCTCGTGCGGCGCGTCGCGGACGCGCTCGCGAACGAGGCGGTCGTAGGGTGGTTCCAGGGCCGGATGGAGTTCGGCCCGCGCGCGCTCGGGTCGCGCTCGATCCTCGGCGATCCGCGCAGTCCGTCGATGCAGACGACGATGAACCTGAAAGTCAAGTTCCGGGAGTCGTTCCGGCCGTTTGCGCCTTCCGTCCTGCGCGAGCACGCGTCCGAGTGGTTCGACCTCGACGTCGACTCTCCGTACATGCTCCTGGTGGCTCCGGTCGCGGCACGGCGGCGGCTTCCGGTCGGAGAGACCGGGGTGACGGGCCTCGCCCGCCTGGCGCAGCTCCGGTCGACGATCCCCGCCGTCACGCATGTCGACGGATCGGCCCGCGTGCAGACCGTCCGGCCGGAGGAGAACCCGCGCTACCACCGCCTGATCACGGCGTTCCACGAGAGGACCGGGTGCCCGGTGGTCGTCAACACGTCCTTCAACGTGCGCGGAGAGCCGATCGTATGCACGCCGGCGGACGCCTACCGGTGCTTCTGCCGGACGAACATCGATCTCCTGGTGCTCGGCTCGTTCGTGATCGACCGCAAGAGGGTCGGGCTCGCTCCGGCGTCGCCCCCCGACCCGTCCGAGCGCGGACGGGACTGAGGCTCGCATGGCCAGACGCCGGAAGACCGAATACCGTCGCGCGCTCGAGTTTGCCGTCGTCCTGGCCGTCCTGGGCGGGGTCTTCGCGACCGGCTCGGTGCTCCGCGGACACGCCACGCGCGCCGTTGCCTACGCGGCCTGCGGCGTCGCCGCGCTGCTGGTCGCGCTCGTCGCGAGGAGGGCTTGGATCGCGGTTTTTCGCATTTGGATGACGGTTGCGGAGGCGCTGGGTCGGGTGATGACCCTCGTGGCGCTCTCCCTGTTCTACTTCCTAGTGCTCACCCCGGTCGGGTTGGTGTCGCGGCGCTTCGGGTCCAAGCCCCTCGACACCTCGTTCAAGGACGGCCGATCGACTTACTGGGTCGACCGGGACAGCGTTCCGCCGTCGATCGAGCGGTACGCGAAGAGGTACTGATGGGCCGGACGTCTCTGATCGCGGAGATGTGGGCATTCCTGAGGGAGCGGAAGAAGTTCTGGCTGCTGCCGCTCGTGCTCATGCTCCTTCTGCTCGGCGTCGTGATTGCGCTCACCGCGAACAGCGCGCTCGCCCCGTTCATCTACACGATGTTCTGAGGCGCTCGGTCGGCGTCCGCGAGCTCCTCCGGGGCGAGGCACCCCGCGATCCGGGCGCGGACCTCGCGGGCGAGCGCCTCGACCCCGCGCTCGCCGAACGAGGCGGGATCGAGGGGGGGGAGCACCGTGACCCGCGCCGTCCCGCGGCGGATGACGATCGACCGCGGGCGAAGGATCGTTCCCGTGCCCGAGATCGCGATCGGCACTATCGGGACCCCCGCGGCGAGCGCCAGGTGGAACGAGCCCTTCTTGAACGGCGCGAGCTTGCCGTCCCGGCTGCGCGTGCCCTCCGGAAAGAGGATCACCGACGCGCCGCCGCGGATCGCGGCGGTCGCCCCAGCGAGACTCCGGATCGCCCGCGTCTTGTCCTTGCGGTCGATCGGGATGAATCCCGCCACTTTCATGGCCTGGCCGAGCACCGGGATCCAGAAGACCGAGCGCTTCGACACGAAGCGCGTCGTGTCGGGAAGGATCACGGCGAGAACCCAGATGTCGAGGGCGGAGAGGTGGTTCGCGAGGAACACGCGGGGGGTCTTGCCGCCCGCGTGCTCGAGACCGGAATAGATGGGGGCCACGCCCGCGGCGCCGAGAATGAGCCGGGACCAGAGCTGGCCGAGCCGGAACACGATCTCGGTTCGGCCGGTGATCCCGCCGGCGACGATCCCGGTCAATCCCAGGACCGTCGTGGCGACGACGAACGTGACGATCGTCAGGAGGCCGCGCAACATGCGGCGTGGGAGTATACGCGGTCCCTATAATCGCGGCCGGGGAGCAAGCGTGGCGACGATCGATCGATGGG
>DATKHQ010000380.1:0-2868 GCA_035510175.1 Candidatus Sulfotelmatobacter sp.
GGATCTGTCGACGCGCACCGGGAACAGCGAGGATCCGGACGGCACGTGGTCCCCTTGGAGCACGCCGTCGACCGACGCCGCGGGCTCGGCGATCCACAGCCCCGACGGGCGCTACCTTCAGTGGCGGCTCCGCTTCCCCGCGGGGGCCACGACACCGCGCGTGTCGTCGGTTTCCGTCACGTACGCTCCGCGCAATCGCGCACCGACGCTCCGCGACTTTCGCGTCGATCCGCCTTCCGGAGCGGTCGGGGCGAAGGCGACGTTCCGCTGGAGCGCCGCCGACCCGGACGGCGACCCCGTTTCTGTCGACATCCAGATCCGCAAGCGCGGGACCGACGCGTGGACGGCGGCGGCGCACTACGATCCCCCGCCCCCCAAGGCGGGCGAGGCACCCTCCGGCGGCGACTCCGGCAGCCGCGAGGGGAAGGTGATCTGGGACGCCAGCGGGGTCGACGAAGGGGTGTATGACGTCCGCGCGGTCGCCAGCGACCAGCCCTCGAACCCCCCCGGGGAGGGACTCACCTGGGCCGCCGACCTGCCGATCCCGGCGCGCGTCGACCACACGCCGCCGGTGATCACGTCGAAGCGTGTCGACGGCGCGGTGGAGGTCCTGGTCACCGACAGCGGTTCCGCCGTCGTACGCCTCGAGGTCCTCGAGGGGACGCGCGTCGTCGCCTCCCCGCGATGCGCCGACGGCGTTTGCGACGGTACGCGCGAGTCATTCCGCATCGCGAAGGAGGACGCGGGCGCTCCCGGCACGCGAACCTTGCGGGCCACCGACGCGGCCGGGAACACCGCCGAAGAGCCGGTGCCCTCGCCGTGAAGGCGCTCGACGCGGAGCGCGCGCAGCGCCACGTCGATCGTGCTCATCGCGGAGACGAGTCCTCGCGGCCATATCCGCGGAAGCGGAACGGGATTCGCTGAGGGAGGACGACCCCATGCGAACGGAAACACTCCGGATGGCATCTCGATTCTCGCGCGCCGCGATCCTGTGCGCCGCGGTCCTCGCCGCGGCGGCGGCCCCCGGCTGCGCCCATCCCGCGCCGCGCGCC
This sequence comes from Candidatus Sulfotelmatobacter sp., assembly GCA_035510175.1. Lineage (GTDB taxonomy): Bacteria > Acidobacteriota > Polarisedimenticolia > Polarisedimenticolales > DASRJG01 > DASRJG01. The sequence continues at coordinate 1,053 of DATKHQ010000380.1, forward strand.
GACCTCAACGTTCGCATGGTGCTCTTCTCGGAACCCACCTCCTTGAGCCTCATCGGAAACCCGGACGCGAACTCCTCGCAGATCGCGAGCCTGCTGTCCGACGGCCTCGTCGGGTACGACGCTCAATGCCGTTACGTTCCGATGGTTGCCCGTTCGTGGGAGCTCTCCCCCGACGGCCTCGCGCTGACGTTTCACCTGCGCGACGGGGTCGTGTGGCACGACGGCGAGCCGGTGACCGCCCGCGACGTCGTGTTCACCGTCCGCAAGGTGCAGGACCCCGCGACGCAAGCCCGCGAGTGGATCTCGAGCTTCACGGACATCGCCGCGATCGACACCCCCGACGACCGCACCGTCGTCGTCCGGTACAAGCAGCCGCATGCGGACGCGCTGGACGGATGGAGGGTCCCGCTCGTCCCCGAGCACGTCGCGGCCCGGGACTCCGACTTCTTGAACGGCGCGTTCGCGCAGCACCCGATCGGCTGCGGACCTTTTCGCTTCGTGGACCGCGTGCCGGAGCAGCGGATCGAGATCGCCGCGTTCGACAAGTACTGGCAGGGGCGGCCCTCGATCGACGGGATCCGCTTCGAGATCGTCGCCAACGACCGGACCGGGTACGAGGCGCTCCTGCTCGGCCAGGTCGACCTCATGGGGTTGCCGCCCGATCTCTGGCGTGAGTCGCTGTCCTCGCCCCGCGCCGCGTCGCTGGCGCGCTTCGTCTATTACAAGCTGAGCGTCTGGAAGATCGACTGGAACCAGGACGGAAGCAACCCGGTCTTCACCGACCCCCGGGTGAGGCGCGCCATGGTGGAGGCCCTCGACCGGCCGCGCTTCGCGGAGACGGTGATGGCCGGGCTCGCCCGTCCTGCCGTCGGGAGCTTCCTGCCCGAATCGCCGTGGACCGATCGCTCGATCGCTCCGATCCCCTTCGATCGGGCCGCATCGGAGCGGGCCCTCGACGAGGCGGGCTGGCGGCGTCCGCCGGGCGGCGGCGTCCGGGAGAAGGACGGAAAACCGCTCCGCTTCACGCTCATGATCCCGGCGACCTCGCAGGATATCGTCGATCGGCTCGGCGCGTGGGTCCAGGAATCCATCGGAGCCGTCGGCGCGGATGTCCACGTGGAGAAGGTCGAGTGGCGGGCGTTCCAGGATCGCCGCCGGAAACACCGTTTCGATGCCGCGTTGGCAATCAACGTCTTCGACGCGACACCCGACCAGTTCGACCTCTACCATTCGAGCGCCCGCGAGCGCGGCTTCAACTACGGCGGCGTCGCGGACCCTGAGCTCGACCGGCTGCTCGAGGCGGGCCGGACAATGACCGACCTCACGGCGCGGCAGGACATCTATCGCCAGCTCCAGGCGCGCCTCCACGAGCTCGAGCCGATGTCGGCGCTATTCCAGACCGCCCAGCCGGTGGTCCACGACGCGCGTCTGCTCGGAGTCGCCTCCTCGCCGCAGGGCTTGCTGGCCTTCGATCCCGGCCCCCGCGCCTGGCACTGGGCCGGCACCGACTCGAACCGGTGAGTCGGGTGGGACGGATCGCGCGGCGTCTCGGCACCTACGGAATCACGCTCGCGATCGTCACGCTGATCGTCTTTCTCCTGACGGCCGCGTTTCCGGGGGACCCTCTGGAGGACGAGGCCGATCACCGCCTCCCACCGGAATATCGGCACGCGCTCCGGGCGCAGCTCCACCTCGACGACCCGGTGGGCGTCCGGTTCGCCCGCTGGGTCACGGATCTCGCGCACGGGGACCTCGGGGTGTCGTCCCGCGAGCGGCGGCCCGTCGCCACGATCCTGCGCGAGCGCCTTCCGGTCTC
>DATKHQ010000381.1:0-9301 GCA_035510175.1 Candidatus Sulfotelmatobacter sp.
GCGATCTCGGCGATCGCCCCCCGCGGGCTTGGGGTAGCGCCCCACGAGGCGAGGCCGGCGCCCCGGCCGGCGAGCACGGCCGCGAGGCCGGCGAGCGCGATCGCGGGAGACGGCAGCGCGGCGGCGGCGACGAGGAAGGCGGGGGCGAGACGGACCGCCCCGGACGATCCGCGGGCTCCGCGCGTGCTCCGCCATGCCGCGAAGGCGCACGCCGCCGCGATCGCCGCGGAGACGAACGGGTCCTGGGGTGTCCCGGTCACCCGGAAAAGCTAGGTTCCTCGGAGGCGCACGCAAGCGCGGATCCCGGCCTCCGTTTCTTGACGCCTCACGGCTGCCCTCGGATAATGGCCGCTTTCGCAAAGACTTACCGCGAGGGAATGCATGCCTCTCATCCGCCGCGTCCGCGCCGTAGCCTTCGGCGCGCTGATCGCTTTCCTTTGCGCGGCGGTCCCCTCCGGCCCCGGCGCGCAAGCGCCGACGCCGGCTCCGGCGCCGCCGCCGGCGACGGCCGAGGAAGGGGTCATCACGGTCGTCCCTCCCTATCTGCGCGGGATCGATCTCGACAAGCCCGCGCAGGAAGCGTTCAAGTCCTGGCCCTCGCAGGACCTGATCGAGCGCCCGTACTGGCTGCCCTGGGGACCGCTGACGTTTCTCAGGGCGTCCGTCTTCGAGCAGCCGATCTGTCTGATCCTGAGCGTCCCGTGGAACCACTCGGAGCAGCTCATGCAAAAAGGAGCGCTCGCGGACCACGAGGTCCTGCGCTTCCTCAACGCCAACTTCGTTTCCGTCGCGGTCCGCGCGGACCGCAGGCCCGACATCCATGCGCGGTACGGCACGGGGACCTGGCCCGTGCTCGCGCTGCTGCTCTCCGACGGCTCCCCGATGCTCTCGAAGGCGAACACCAAGGGGCTCGCCCTTCCGATCACCCTCGGGTACTCGGAGAAGACCGGAGTGCTCTTCCACCTCACGGAGGGCCGGAAGTACTACGACAAGTGGCGGAGCTTCCTCCAGGGGCTCGCCGAGGTCTACGAGAAGCGCGTCGACGTGGAGGAAGCCCGGGAAGGTCCCGCCACGGACGCGGCGGTCGACTCGTTCACCCGCTGGCTGCTCGGCAACTTCGACGCGAAGAACGGGGGATTCGGGGCGGCCCCCAAGACGTACCCCGACGGGTTCATGGAGCTTGCCGCCGAGCGTGCCGACGCCGGCGCGGGAACGCTGTCCGTCCCCGCGCGGACGACGCTTCAGAAGTGGTCGGCCGGCCCGCTCCACGACACGGTCGGCGGCGGCTTCCACCGGCTGGCGGCGGCTCCGGACTGGGGAGCGATCCAGTACGAGAAGCTCCTCGAGGTCAACGCGGGGATCGCGCGCGAGCTCGCCCTGGCGCTGCGGCAGAAGGACGATCCGGGCTTGCGCACGGCGCTCGCGGGGATCGTGCGGCTGTTCACGACCACGCTCGCCCGCCCCGAGGGCGGCTTCTGGAACGCGGTCGAGGCGGATCCCGGCTCCGTCGACGGCGGGGGCTACTACCACGCGGCCGATCGCGCCGCGGCACCCGCGCCGCCGATCGATCGAGTGGTCTTCACCGGTCCGAACGCCCTGGCGGGCGCGTCGCTCCTCCGGGCCGGCGCGGTACTCGGCGATGCGTCCGCGGAGGCGGCCGGCCGAGCCGCGCTCGACTTCGTCGTCGAGAACGGGATCCCTCCCGGACGCGGCGCGCGGCACGTCATCGAGGCGAGGCCGGACCTCGGCCGCTTCCTCGTGACACAGGCGGACGTCGCCTTCGCGCTCCTCGACGGATACGAGTGCACCGGCGACCGCAAGTACCTCCAGGCCGCCTCCGGCATCGCGACGTTCGTCGAGGGCAACCTGAAGGTCGGAACGGAGACGGCCTACCGCGATCACCTGTCTCTCGGACACGAGGCCGGAATGCTCGAAATGCCGTTCCGCCCGATGGCCGACAATGCGAGATTCGCTCGCGTGCTCGTGCGGCTCGAGGAGCACGGTGCGATCACGGACGGCAAGAAGGAGGCGATCGCCATCCTCGGCGGCTACGCGGGGGACCTGACGATCTCGGGGGCGCGTGCGATCGAGGCGGCGCTCGCGGTCCAGGAGGCCCTGGCGCCTCCGATGACGGTGACGATCGAGGGCCCGCAAGACGCCCCAGCCACGCGCGCGCTCCGCCACGAGGCGCTGGCGCTCCCGCAGGGGTACCTCATCGTCAAGACCGCAGCGGGCGGCAAGACGGGAGCGACGCTGGCCTGGCGGGGAGCACAGCGGCGGGTGGACAAGCCCGCCGACCTGGTCGCGGCGTGGAAGACGCTCTCGACAAGCGTCGGGGCGGCGCGGTGAGCGCGCCGGTTCCCGTGATCGGCGTGATCGGCGGCAGCGGCCTCTACGCGCTCTCCGGCCTCGAGAACGCTCGCGAGATCCGCGTCGAGACCCCCTTCGGCGCGCCGTCGGACGCGCTGCGCTCCGGCCGCATCGGGGATCGCGAGGTCGTGTTCCTCGCGCGCCACGGCCGGGGCCACCGTCTGCTGCCGGGAGAGATCAACTACCGCGCGAACGTCTACGCGCTGAAGTCCCTGGGGGTCACGCGGATCCTCTCCGCCTCCGCCGTCGGCTCGATGAAGGAGGAGATCCGGCCGCGCGACATCGTCCTCCCCGACCAGTTCATCGACAGGACGCGCGGGCGCGCCGCGACGTTCTTCGGAGGCGGCATCGCGGCGCACGTGGGATTCGCGGATCCCGTCTGCCCCGAGACGCGGCACGCGCTGCTGCTCGCGGCGCGGGCGGCGGGAGCGACGGCGCACGACGGGGGAACCTATCTCTGCATGGAGGGGCCGGCGTTCTCGACGCGTGCCGAATCGCGCCTGTACCGGAGCTGGGGAGTCGACGTCATCGGCATGACGAACCTGACCGAGGCCAAGCTCGCGCGCGAGGCGGAGATCTGCTACGCGACGCTCGCGCTGGCGACCGACTACGACTGCTGGCACGAGGAGGAAGAGGCGGTCTCGGTCGGCACCGTGCTCGAGAACCTCCAGGCCAACGCGCGCCTCGCCGCCGAGATCGTCCGGAGGACGGTCGAGGCGCTCCCCGAGGCGCGCACCGCGTGCGGCTGCGGCGAGGCGCTTCGCCACGCGGTGATCACCGCCGAGGACGCGATCGCCCCCGAGGCCCGCGCGCGCCTGGGCCTGCTCCTCGACAAGTACCTCGCGCGCGAGGAGGACCCGGTGTCGATACTCGTGGTCGGCTCGGTGGCGTTCGACACGGTCAAGACGCCCTTCGGCGAGGGGCGCGAGGTGCTCGGCGGTTCGGCCACGCACTTCGCGGTGTCGGCCTCGTTCTGGGCGAACGTCCGGCTCGTGGCCGTCGTCGGCGAGGACTTCACCGACGAGCACCGGCGCCCGCTCGTCGACCGCGGGATCGACGTCTCGGGGCTGGCGACCGCGGCGGGCCGGACCTTCCGCTGGGTGGGGGAGTACGACTACGACCTCAACAACCCGCGGACCCTCGACACGCAGCTCAACGTGTTCGCGAGCTTCCGCCCCGAGATCCCGCTCGCCTGGCGAGACACGCCCTTGCTCTTCCTCGCGAACATCGACCCCGACCTGCAGCGGGACGTCCTCGAGCAGGTGCCTCGGGCGTCCCTGGTCGCCGCCGACACGATGAACTACTGGATCGCGTCGAAGCCGGAGTCGCTGAAGGCGCTTCTCGCGCGCGTCCGGATCCTGTTGATCAACGACGGCGAGATCCGGCAGCTCACGGGGGAGCCGAATCTCGTGCGCGCCGCCGCCGTGGTCCGCGCGTGGGGGCCGCGCACGATCGTGATCAAGCGCGGGGAGCACGGCGTCCTGGTGTTCGACGCGGAGACGGTCTTCGCGCTTCCCGCGTATCCGCTCGAAGCGGTCCTCGACCCGACGGGCGCGGGGGACGCGTTCGCCGGCGGATTCCTCGGCTACCTGGCGGCGCGCGGCTTCGGGGAGGTGCTGGACGTGCGGCGGGCCGCGGTCGTGGGGTCGGTGATGGCGTCGTACCAGGTCGAGGCGTTCTCGTTCGACCGCCTGGCGACCCTGACCTGGCCGGAGATCCGCGATCGCTACCAGAAGTTCATCCACCTGACCCGCTTCGACCCGCTTCCGTAGCGCGCCTCAATGCGGTTTGGGGGCCTGCTACAATGACGGCTCCCCGCGCGGAGGAGCCGTGGCGAAGATCCTCGAAGGACACCTCGACGCCAAGGGTCTCAAGGTGGCTCTGATCGTCTCCCGCTGGAACGAGACGGTGACCGAGCGCCTGCTCGCGTCGGCCCTCGACTGCCTCGTGCGCCACGGAGCCGACCCGGCGCAGCTGACGGTCGTGAAGGTCCCGGGATCGTGGGAGCTTCCCCTCGCCGCGGCCAAGATCGCCCGCTCCGGTCCCGACGCCGTCATCGCACTTGGCGCGCTGGTGCGCGGCGAGACGCCGCACTTCGACCTGCTCGCCGCGGAAGCCGCCAAGGGCCTGGCGCAAGCCGGATTGAGCTCGGGGGTTCCGGTCATCTTCGGCGTCCTGACCTGCGACACGATGGAGCAGGCGATGGATCGGGCCGGGGGCAAGGCCGGGAACAAGGGATGGGACGCGGCGGAGGCCGCGATCGAGATGGCCAGCCTCTACAAGCGGCTGGCGTAGGCTTAAGGACACGACGTGGGCCAACGACGGCGCGCTCGCGAGTGCGCTCTCCAGATGCTTTTCCAGATCGACATGGCCGGCGGCGCGCCGGCCGAGGTCTACCCGGACTTCTGGAGGGAGCACGAGGTCGAGCCCGAGGTCCGGGAGTTCGCGCAGGGGCTCGTCGACGGCGTCATCGGCCGGCGCGCCGACCTCGACGAGACGATCGCCGCGACGGCCGCGCACTGGAGGATCGAGCGCATGGCGGTGGTGGACCGGAACATCCTCCGCATGGCGGTCTACGAGCTCAAGCACGAGCCGGAGACCCCGCCCGCGGTGGTCCTCGACGAGGCGATCGAGGTCGCGAAGAAGTTCGGGAGCGACCAGTCGAGCGCGTTCATTAACGGAATCCTCGACGCGATTCGCCGGCGCCTCGACCGCGGCGGACTCGACGGGGCCGGATCGCACGGGGCGGACGCGTGAGCGAGTACGATCCCGCAACGATCGAGCGGAAATGGCAGGCCCGCTGGGCGGAGGCGGCGGCGTTTCGCGTCGCCGCCGCGGACCCCGGCCGGCGGCGGTTCTACGCGCTCGAGATGCTTCCGTACCCGTCAGGGCGGATCCACATGGGGCACGTCCGCAACTACTCCATCGGCGACGCGGTGGCCCGCTTCCGGCGCATGCGCGGCGAGCAGGTGCTGCACGTCATCGGGTGGGACGCGTTCGGGCTTCCCGCGGAGAACGCGGCGATCCAGAACGGAGCGGAGCCGCGGGCGTGGACGCTCGACAACATCGACACGATGCGGGCGCAGCTCAAGCGCCTGGGCATCGGCTACGACTGGAGCCGCGAGGTCGCGACGTGCCTCCCCGAGTACTACCGCTGGAACCAGTGGATGTTCCTGAGGATGCTCGAGCGCGGCATCGCCTTCCGCGCGCGCCGGATGCTCAACTGGTGCGACTCGTGCGGGACCGTGCTCGCGAACGAGCAGGTCGTCTCCGGCCGTTGCTGGCGGTGCGACAATCCGGTGCTCCGGCGCGAGTTCGACCAGTGGTTCCTCCGCATCACCGACTACGCGCAGGAGCTGCTCGACGGGATCGACGCCCTGCCCGCCTGGCCCGACCGCGTGCGGACCATGCAGCGGAACTGGATCGGGCGCAGCGAGGGCGCCACGGTCCGCTTTCCCGTGGACGGCGGTGACGACCGGATCGAGGTCTTCACCACGCGGATCGACACGATCTTCGGGGCGACGTACGTCGCGCTTGCCGTGGAGCACCCCCTGGTCGCGACCCTCGCGCGGGGCACGGCGCAGGAGAAGGCCGTCGCGGAGTTCGTCGCCGCGGAGTCGTCGCGGTCCGTCGAGGACCGATTTGGCGAGACCGCCGCGAAGGTCGGGGTATTCACCGGACGGCACGCCGTCAACCCGTTCAGCGGCGCGTCGATCCCGATCTGGGTCGCGAACTTCGTCCTGACCGACGTCGGAACCGGCGCGATCATGAGCGTCCCCGCGCACGACGAGCGCGACTTCGCGTTCGCGCGGACCCACGGCCTGCCCGTCCGGCCCGTCGTGCGCGCGGCGGATGCGTCGGCCGCGGACGCGGGGCTTCCCTTCGTCGACGACGGCGTGCTGTTCGACTCGGGGCCGTACGACGGCCTCGCGAGCGCCGCGGCACGAGCGCGCCTGACCGCGATCGCGGAGGAGAAGGGATTCGGCGCGCGGACCGTCACGTTCCGGCTGAAGGACTGGGGCGTCTCCCGCCAGAGGTACTGGGGCACGCCGATCCCCGTCGTGCATTGCGAGAAGGACGGCATCGTGCCCGTGCCGGACGCGCAGCTGCCCGTCGTGCTCCCCGACGACGCGCCGCTCACCGGCGTCGGCGGCTCGCCGCTGGCGCAGCTCCCCGCCTTCGTCGAGACCACGTGTCCGAAGTGCGGCGGGCCGGCGCGGCGCGAGACCGACACGATGGACACGTTCGTCGATTCGTGCTGGTACTACTTCCGCTACTGCGATCCCCACAACGCGCGCGCGCCGTTCGACTGGGCCGCCGTCGCCCCGTGGTTTCCGGTCGACCTCTACATCGGCGGCATCGAGCACGCGACGATGCACCTGATCTACACGCGCTTCTGGACGAAGGTCATGCGCGATCTGGGCCTCGCGTCCATCGACGAGCCGGTCACCCAGCTCTTCACGCAGGGCATGGTGATCAAGGACGGCGCGAAGATGTCGAAGTCCAAGGGCAACGTCGTCGACCCGGACGCGATGATCGAGCGGTTCGGCGCGGACACGACCCGGCTGTTCTCGCTCTTCGCGGCGCCCCCCGAGCGGGACCTCGAGTGGTCCGACGCGGGGATCGAGGGGTGCTCCCGGTTCCTCGGCCGCCTCTGGAGGACGTTCGACCGGGCGCGGGCTGCGCTGCCCGCTCCGGGGACGCCGCCGCCTCCGGCGGCGGGGGAGGGCGGTGCACTCGATCTCCGCCGGAAGACGCACCGGACGGTCCGCCGGATCACCGACGACCTCGGCCCGCGGATGCACCTGAACACCCCCGTCGCCGCCGTGATGGAATTGCTCAACGCCGTGGCTCCCGTGGCCGCCGAGGAGCCCGTCCTGCCCGGTCCGGCCTGGGCGCTGCGCGAGGCCTTCGAGACCATCGCGAAGGTGCTCGCACCGTTCGCGCCTCACGTCGCGGAGGAGATCTGGGAGGCCCTCGGCCATCCCGCCTTCGTCGCGGATGCCTCGTGGCCGGAGCCCGACACGGTACTGCTCCTCGACGAGGACGTGCTCCTCGTCATCCAAATCAACGGCAAGGTGCGCGGCAAGCTGACCGTGCCGCGTGGGCTCGGCGAGGAGGCGGCGCTCGCCGCCGCACGCGCGGACGCCCACGTCGCCGCGCACCTTTCGGGCAAGACGATCCGGAAGTCGGTCTACGTGCCCGACCGCCTGCTCAACCTGGTGGCCTCGTGAGGCTCCCGGCCACGGCCCTCCTCGCCGCCGCGTCGGCGCTCGTGCTTCCGTCGTGCGGCTACCGGCTGGCGGGGACCGGGACGTTCCTCGGCGCCAACATCAAGAAGATCGCCGTCGCGCCTTTCGAGAACAAGAGCACCCGCCCGGAGATCGAGATCCGGACGACCGAGGAGGTCGCGCGCGAGCTTGCGAGCCGCGGGGGCTTCAAGGTCGTCGACAAGGCTTCGGCCGACGCCTACCTCGAGGGCGCGGTCACCGATTTCCGTACGACGCCCGTGCAGTTCAACGATCAGGGGCGCGCCACGCGCCTCGAGACCACGGTCGTGCTGCGGGCGAGCCTGCGGGATCTCTCGTCGGGCGCGATCCTGTGGAGCCAAGCGAACCTGATCTTCCGCGACCAGTACGACGTGCAGCAGACCGACGTGAACTACTTCGATCTGGAGACGCTCGCGCTCGAGGACCTCGCGAAGGGGGCCGCGGACACCTTGGTCAGCTCGATCACGGAAGGATTCTGATGGCGGGGTCCCCGAGGGGCGAGGGTCCCTGGGGGGGGCGAGCGCTCGCCGACGTGGCCGCCCGCCTCCGGAAGGGCTGGCCGGCAGGCTTGACCGTGCTGTTCGGCGACGATCTGTACCACCTCGACCGCGCCCTCGGCATGATCCTCGACCACCTCGTGCCCGATCGGGCGGACTCGTTCGCCTGGACGATCCTCGGAGACGCTCCCGTGGCCGCGGGGGCACTCGTCGCGCAGGCGCGCGCGACGGGGATGTTCGCGTCGCGCCGCGTCGTCTTCCTGCGCGACGTCGCGACGCTCGAAGGGGAGCCCGAGCCGCTGATCGAGTTCGCCAAGTCTCCGCCGCGCGAGGGCTTCATCGTCGTGCGGGCGCCCAAGCTCGACCGGAAGCGCAAGCTGCACAAGGCGCTCGCCGAGGCGGGGACCACCCTCACGTTCCGCGCGCCGGCGAACCGCCGCGAGGAGGACGAATTGCGCGTCGAGGCGACCGCGATGGCCCGCGAGCGCGGGCTCGCCGTCGGCCGCGACGCGCTCGAGATGCTTCTCGCCGTCTGCGGCGTCGACCTCCAGCGGATCGTGGGCGAGCTGGACAAGCTTCGGACGTGGAGCGGGGTGACCCCGGGGGCGACATTCGAGATCGACGCGGCGGCCGTGCGCGACATCGCCGCCGGCGACGAGCTGATGACCGGCTGGGAGCTCGCCGACGCGCTGCTGGAACGGAACCGCGAGAAGGCCGTGGTCCTGGCGCGCCGCCTTGTGGACTCGGGGCAAGAGCCGATCAAGGTCGTCGGCGGACTGGCCTATCGCGCGCGCACGCTGATCGAGGCGAAGGCCCTCGCCGCGCGCGGGATGTCCGCCGAGGAGGTCGCCTCGCGCCAGGGCGGCGCGTGGTTCTTCAAGGCGGCGCTGAGCGCGGGGATGGAGCGCTACTCGCTCGCGGAGGCGCTCGCGATGCCGGGGCGGTTGCTCGCCGCCGACCGGGCGTTCAAGAGCCGCGCGATCGACAAGGGCGCGGTCCTGGAGGCGACGGTGGCGCAGCTGACCGCCCCCGCGCCCAAGGGGAGGCGATGAGCGCGACGCACGAGCTGGTCCTGATCTGCGACTTCGGCTCCCAGTACACGCAGCTGATCGCGCGCCGCGTGCGGGAGCTGTCGGTGTTCTGCGAGGTCGTGCCCTACACGGC
>DATKHQ010000382.1:0-2402 GCA_035510175.1 Candidatus Sulfotelmatobacter sp.
CTCTGCACATGCTCAGCCTGAGGCAGCGCGGGATGGAATCGGCGGCGCTCACGGTCGACGAGCGCAACCCAGATTACCGGATCATCCTGAACCCCGTGCTCGACGACGACGGGCGGGTGGTGGGTCTCGCGGGGATGATCCTCGACGAGGCGTTCCTTCGCGAGAAGCTTCTCCCGTCCGTGATCACCTCGACGCTCGCGAAGTACTTCCCGTCGGCGCCGGAGGGCGAGATCGCGGTCACCGTGAAGGACGGCGCGGGCAAGACGGCGGTGCGGATCGGCGACAGCCAGGGCCGCGGCGTCGCGGCGAAGGCGCGCCTCGGCTTCGTGTTCGCGGATTGGGAGCTGGCCCTCCACAATCCGCGGGCGACACCGCAACAGTGGGCCCGGGCGGGATTCACGTTCAACGCCTGGCTCGCCGTGCTCCTGGCGGCGGCCCTGATCGGAGGCGTCGCGCTGGCCCTGCGCGCGGCCGACCGCGCGATGAAGCTGTCCCAGATGAAATCCGATTTCGTCTCGAACGTGTCGCACGAGCTGCGCACGCCCGTCGCGTCGATCCGGGTCTTCGGCGAGCTCCTCCGCGCGGGCCGGGTCCAGGAGCCGGAGAGGGTCCGGGAGTACGGGGAGCAGATCGAGGCCGAAAGCCGCAGGCTGACGACGCTCATCGACGACATCCTGGATTTCTCCCGGCTCGAGTCGGGCCGCCGCGAGTACCGGTTCGCCGAGGGGGACGTGAAGGAGGTCGTCGGGACCGTCGTAGAGACGTTCGAATCGCAGCTCGCGCCGCGCGGCTTCGAGATCGTCGTCGAGCAGCCGGCCGGTCCGCTCCCCCCGGTGTCGATGGACCGGGAGGCGATCGCGCAGGCCTTCCGCAACCTCCTGGACAACGCGGTCAAGTACTCGGGGGAGTCCCGGAGAATCGAGGTCTCGCTGCGCCCCGAGCCGGCCCGCGTCGCGGTCGAGGTCCGGGATCACGGTGTCGGGATCGCCTCGGACGAGCAGAGGCGCGTCTTCGAGCGCTTCCACCGCGTCGGAACCGGTCTCGTCCACGACGTCAAGGGGAGCGGCCTCGGCTTGTCGATCGTGCACCACATCGTCGTCGCGCACGGCGGAGAGATCTCGGTCGAGAGCGAGCCGGGGAAGGGGAGCACGTTCACCATGCGCCTGCCGGTCTCGAGGAGAGCCGCCTGATGCCCCGGGTGCTCCTCGTCGAGGACGACCCCGCGATGGCGACCGCGCTCGGCGACGGCTTCGCGTACGAAGGGTACGAGGTCACGCTCGCGCGGGACGGCGAGGCGGGGCTTGCGGCCGCGCGCGAGCACGCCCCCGACGTCATCATCCTGGACGTGATGCTCCCGAAGCTCAGCGGCATGGAGGTCTGCAAGCGACTTCGCGCCGAGGGGAGCGGCGTGCCGATCCTCATGCTGACCGCCCGGGGCCAGGAGATCGACAAGGTGATCGGCTTGAAGCTCGGCGCGGACGACTACGTGACGAAGCCGTTCGGGTTCATGGAGCTGACGGCGCGGGTCGAGGCGCTGCTGCGCCGCGTCGGCGGCGGCTCGCGGCCCGCGGGCGTTTACGCCTTCGGCGACGTCGTGGTCGACTTCAAGACGGCCGAGCTCCGGAAAGGGGGGAAGGCCGTCGCGGTGTCGGCTCGGGAGCTCAGGCTGCTCGAGTACTTCATCGCGCATCGCGGCGAGGTGGTTCCGAGGGACCGCTTGCTGGATCAGGTCTGGGAGTACGACGAGGCGCCGCTGACGCGCACGGTCGACATGCACGTCGCGAAGCTGCGCAAGAAGATCGAGCACGACCCCGCCGTTCCTCGGTTCATCGTGACCGTTCACCGCATCGGGTACAAGTTCACGGGGTAGCCGACGCACGGTGGCTGCGAGCTTGTTGGCTAAGGAGCGAGGCCAACTCGGCGGTTGATGTCCAGCGGGTGTCCGCGTGGACGGGCAGTGGACGCCGAAACCGCGGAACGGCGCGCTTCGGGATGTGGTCCATGCGTTGCAGTGGTCCCCTCCCATGCGCTGGCCGATCCATCCCATCGAATCCGTGCGTCCCTCGCGCTTCCGCCCGCCGTTTTGTCCCTGGCCGGAATGCATCGCCCATCGACGACCCAGGCTCGGTTTCCACCGTCACGGCTCGTATCGCATTCGCTCCGAGCGAAGCCCCGTCCCGCGGGCCCGCTGCCTCGACTGCAAGCGAACGTGCTCCCGCCGGACGTTTTCGACCCGCTACTACATGAAACGGCCGACGCTCCTGGCCCAGGTGGCGGCGGGACTGACCGCGGGCTCGGCCCACCGCCAGATCGCCCGCTCCACGCGCTCATCGAAGACCTCGGTGACCCGCATCGCCGAGCGTTTGGGCCGCCATGCCGCGCTGTTCCATTCCCGGGCGCTC
>DATKHQ010000383.1:0-6473 GCA_035510175.1 Candidatus Sulfotelmatobacter sp.
CGGGGCGTTTATCTTCTGCGCCGACCTCGTCCGCCAGCTTCCGATGCCGGTCCGGCTCGGGCTCGTGCGCGCGATCTCGATCGACCGCGGCGGCGACCCGGCGGCGATCGCGCTCCCGCCGGAGGTCCCGATCGCCGGCGCCGACCTGCTCGTCGTGGAGGACATCCTCGACACCGGTCGCACGCTCGACGCGCTCAAGGCGCGCTTGCTCGCGCTCGGGCCGAGGCGCCTTCGTGTCGCGGTGCTCCTCGACAAGCCGCACCGGCGGATGGTGTCGATCACGCCGGACTACGTCGGGTTCAAGGCGCCCGACCGGTGGATCGTGGGCTATGGGCTCGACGCCGGCGGCCTCTACCGTAACCTCCCGTACATCTCCTACGTCGAGTGAAATTGCGGCGTCGTCCGGGTTTTCTTGGCGCGGGCGGGAGGCACCCTATATATTGAAGGCGTGAACAACCATCTGAAGACCGTGCTCGTGTGGCTGGTCTTTTTGGGCGTCGTCGTCATCGCCTACCAGGTGTTCGCGACGGCGAGCGCGCAGCGGACCGACCTCGACGCCTCCGAGTTCTACAAGCTCGTCGACGCGGGCGAGATCCAGGAAGTCAACATCACCCCCGATGCCGCCGGCTTCGACGTGCAGGGGAAGTTCAAGAACCCGCACCTCACCCCGACCGGCCAGTCGGTCACGAGCTTCCGCGTCTACACGGTGAAGGAAGACGCCCTGATGAAGACGCTGCGCGACAAGGGCGTCGTGGTCAAGGCGAAGAAGCCCTCCGACAACTCGATGCTCGCCCTCCTGATCACCTGGGCGCCGCTCGCGGTGCTGGTGGTCGTCTGGGTGATCTTCATGCGCCAGATGCAGTCCGGCGGGAACAAGGCGCTCTCGTTCGGGAAGTCCCGTGCGAAGCTGACCTCCGCGCAGGGAAAGAAGGTCACGTTCAAGGACGTGGCCGGCGTCGAGGAGGCCAAGGAAGAGCTGCAGGAGATCATCGAGTTCCTGAAGGAACCGCAGAAGTTCCAGAAGCTCGGCGGGAAGATCCCGAAGGGCGTCCTCCTGATGGGCCCGCCGGGAACCGGCAAGACACTCCTCGCCCGCGCGATCGCCGGCGAGGCGAACGTGCCGTTCTTCTCGATCTCGGGCTCGGACTTCGTCGAGATGTTCGTCGGCGTGGGCGCCTCGCGCGTCCGCGACCTCTTCGAGCAGGGAAAGAAGAACGCGCCCTGCATCATCTTCATCGACGAGATCGACGCCGTGGGCCGCCACCGGGGTGCGGGCCTGGGCGGCGGTCACGACGAGCGCGAGCAGACGCTCAACCAGCTCCTCGTCGAGATGGACGGCTTCGAGACGAACGAGGGCGTGATCCTGATCGCCGCGACGAACCGCCCCGACGTGCTCGACCCCGCGCTGTTGCGCCCCGGCCGGTTCGACCGCCAGGTGGTCGTCGGGCGCCCGGACGTGCGCGGCCGTGAGGAGATCCTCCGCGTCCACGCGCGCAAGATCCCCCTCGCCCCCGACGTCGACCTGATGCTGCTCGCGCGCGCCACCCCGGGCTTCTCCGGCGCCGACCTCGCGAACCTCGTCAACGAGGCCGCGCTGTTCGCCGCGCGCAAGAACCGCAAGGCCGTGATCCAGGACGACTTCGAGGTCGCCAAGGACAAGGTCATGATGGGGGCCGAGCGGAAGTCGCTGATCATCTCGGACGAGGAGAAGCGGATCACCGCGTATCACGAGGCCGGCCACGCGCTCGTCGCGTACAAGATGCCGAACGCCGATCCCCTCCACAAGGTCACGATCATCCCCCGCGGCCGTGCGCTCGGCGTCACGATGCAGCTTCCGGTCGACGACAAGCACACGTACTCGCGGGACTACCTCGAAACCACGATCTCCGTCCTGATGGGCGGGCGCGTCGCGGAGGAGCTGACCTTCAACCGGACCACGACGGGCGCTGGCAACGACATCGAGCGCGTCACCGAGCTCGCCCGCAAGATGGTCTGCGAGTGGGGCATGTCCGAGCGGCTCGGCCCGCTGACGTTCGGCAAGAAGGAAGAGCAGATCTTCCTCGGCCGCGAGATCGCGCAGCACCGGGATTACTCCGAGTCGACCGCGGTCGAGATCGACAAGGAGGTCAAGGCGATCGTCCTCGAGGGGTACACGACCGCCCGGAGGGTCATCGAGGAGAACCGCGAGGCTCTGACGTCGATCGCCGAGGCGCTCCTCGAGCGCGAGGTGCTCGACGCCGACCAGATCGCGGCGCTGGTCCGCGGCGAATCGCTGCCCGTTCCTCCGACGGCACCGGGGAGCACCGGCGCCGAATCCCCCGAGGCCAAGCCGGAGGCTGCCGCGCGGCCCGCGGTGATCCCGACGCCCGGAAGCCAGCCCGCCTAGCCCGTGGAGCGGTCGCCCCGCATCGAGCCGGCCGTGGAGCACAACCCGCGCGTCATCGAGCTCGCGCAGCTGCCCCGCGCCCTCCGCGCGATGTCCGACGTCGAGGAGTCGCAGGCGCAGGCCGCGGAGCGGCTCGCCTCCCGCGCCCGCCGCGCGCTTCGCCTCGACGCCGTGCCCGAGGACGACGCCGAGAAGCTCCTCGAGGAGGCCCAGGCGCTCGGCGTGACCGTCTTCGAGGGGATCGTCGGCTCCGGCGGGAGCGCGCCGCGGATCCTGGTCGCCGACGAGCAGACCTTGAGGCGCCTCGGCGCCGTGCTGGAATCGCGGAACCTGAAGGGCCTGGGGTCGGCGATAAGGAACACGCTCTCCGCGTACGAGCGCACCGGATTCGTCCTGTCTTTCACGAGCGGCGAGCGGATGGACCTCGCCTCGCAGACCCGGGTCATGGGGATCCTGAACGTCACGCCGGACTCCTTCTCGGAGGGGCGGCGGATCGTCTCGGCGGCCGAGGCGGTCGACATCGCCGCGAAGATGGTCGAGGACGGCGCCGACTTCGTCGACGTCGGCGGGGAGTCGACGCGCCCCGGGGCCGCCCCCGTCCCGGACGACGAGGAGCTGCGCCGCGTCGTGCCGGTGATCGAGGCGATCAAGCGCGAGCTCGCGGTGCGGGTCTCGATCGACACGACCAAGGCGAGAGTGGCGCGGCAGGCGATCGATGCCGGAGCCGACCTCGTCAACGACGTCTCCGGCTTCGCGGAGCCCGCGATGATCGCGGTCGTGCGGGACACGCACGTGCCCGTCGTCGTCATGCACATGCGCGGAACGCCGCGCACGATGCAGCAGGACACGAGCTACGTCGACCTGCTCTCGTCGGTCGTCGGATTCCTGCGCAAGCGGGTCGAGAAGGCCCTCGCCGCGGGAGTCGCGGATGATAAGATCCTCGTCGATCCGGGCCTCGGATTCGGCAAGTCGGCCGCCGGAAACTTGCAGATCCTCCGGGAGCTGCCGACGCTGCGAAGCGTCGGCCGGCCGATCCTGATCGGCGCGTCGCGGAAGTCGTTCATCGGAACCGCGCTGGACCTGCCGGTGGGCGAGCGCCTGGAGGGCAGCTTGGGAGTGGCCGCGCTGGCGGCGTGGCACGGCGTGCACGTCGTTCGCGCCCACGACGTGGCGGCGACCCGGCGGGTCACGCGCATGATCGACGCCATCCGGAGATCGTAGCGGGCGCGGAACGGCCGTCCGGGACGACAGGGACTCTTGACGATGCTCGAGCGACTCTCCGCAGCCGCGCACCTCCGCGACCTGAACGGCCTCGCCGTCCTGGACATCCTCATCCTGGCCGTCCTGATTTACCAGCTCCTCCTCCTGATCCGCGGCACGCGCGCCGTGCACATGGTCGTGGGCGTGGTCGCGATCGTCCTGCTGCACTTCCTGAGCCGCCCCGGCCTGCTGTACCTGCCCGCCGTCCACGCCGTGCTCGGGGACCTGCTCCTCTACATCCCGCTGGCGGTCATCGTGCTCTTCCAGAACCAGCTGCGACAGGCGCTCGCCCGCGTCGGGCGGAACCCGTTTTCCGCCCTCGTGAAGCGCCGTCCGCACGAGAACGTCGTCGAGGAGGTCGCGCTCGCCGCGGTGTCGCTGGCGAGCAAGCGCCTCGGCGCCCTGATCGTGATCGAGCGCGAGCTGGGCCTGCGCGCGTTCTCCGAGACCGGGATCACGCTCGACGCGTACGTCTCGTACGACGTCATCGTGTCGATCTTCCAGCGCGGGGCACCCCTTCACGACGGCGCCGTGATCATCGTCGGGCCCCGCATCCGCGCCGCGTGCGCCTACCTCCCGCTGACCACCAACCCGAACCTTTCGCGGGCCTACGGCACGCGCCACCGGGCGGCGATCGGCATCACCGAGGAATCGGACGCGGTCACGGTCGTGGTCTCCGAGGAGCGCGGAGTCGTCTCGTTCTGCGAGGGAGGCCGGATCGAGGAGAACCTCGACGCGTCCGAGCTGACCCGGCGCCTCGAGACCGCGCTGCGCCCGCGCGAGTCGCGGTGGGGCTGGACGCGGCGGGTGGCCTCCGAGGAGCCGCAGGAGGCGCGGCGTGCTTGACCTCTTCCTCCGGCGCTGGCCGCTCAAGCTGCTCTCGCTCGCGCTCGCGTTCGCGGTCTGGATCGCGGTGACCGGGGACGGACGCGGGGTGAGCGACGTGCGGGTCCCCGTCGACGTGCTCCTCCCCGAAGGCGCCACGCTGTCGGGCACGCCTCCCACGACGGTCACGCTCCGCCTGCGCGGGTCGGAGACGCTCATTCGCCGGATCGATCCGTACGACCTCGACGTCCGGGTCGATCTCCGCGACGCGGGCTCGGCCACCGGCGAGCGCACCGTGATCCTGACGCCCCGCAACGTCCGGGGCATCCCCCACGATCTCGAGGTCGCCGCGATCGATCCCGACCGGCTCAAGCTCGTCGTCGCTCGCAAGAAGCGCCGCGAGATCGCGATCGCCCCGACGCTCGTCGGGAAGGCGCCGCGCGGGTACGCCGTCTACGGGGCCTCCGCGCGCCCGAGCGAGCTGGCGGTCGAGGGCCCGGACGGGAAGCTCGGACCGGCGGCGCGGTTGCGCACCGACCCGATCCGGGTCGACGACAAGACGGAGCCGTTCACCGTGCGCGTCGGCGCGATCCCGGACGGAAACGACGTCCGCGTGGTCGACACGCGCCCGCTCGACGTGACCGTCGTCGTGGACCTCGCCCCGGTGGACGGCACCATCGATCGCGTGCCGGTCGTCGTCCCCGGCGGGGGCACGCCCGTCCCCGCGTCGGTGGACGTGACGGTCACGGCACCGTCGGGTCTGATCCCGCGCCTGCGCGACCGGCACATCCGCGCGATCGCCGAGCTGCCGGCCGGCTCCTCGGGGCCGCTCGTGCACGACGTCCCGCTGCGGATCGAGCTTCCGGGCCTGGGCGACGAGGAACGGGCCAAGGTGTCGATCAAGAAGATGTCGCGTCGCGCGGTCGACGTGAAGCCCGCGCGCTGAGGAGGGGGCATGAAGCGACTGTTCGGGACGGACGGGATTCGCGGCGTGGCCGGGCAGGCGCCGCTCGACGCCGCGACGGTGCGCCGGTTCGGGGCCGCGCTCTCCGACGCGCTGGCGATCCGCCTCGGGCGGCCTCCCCGCGTGGTCATCGGCCGGGACACCCGCGAGTCCGGTCCGTGGCTGCGAGACGCGGTCGGGGACGGCCTCGTCTCCCGCGGCGGCCGGGCGATCGACGCCGGCGTTACCTCGACGCCGGGGTTGGCGCACGCGACGCGCTCGGGGCGATTCGACGCGGGTGTGATGATCTCCGCGAGCCACAACCCGTTCGAGGACAACGGGCTCAAGGTCTTCGGCGCCGACGGCACAAAGCTCCCCGACGCCGAGGAGGCGAAGATCGAAGCGGCGATCCTCGACCCGGCGGGACCGGAGCCCCCCGGCGGGACGGAGCAGCCCGCGGAGGACCGCGCGCTCCTGCGGGACTACGTGCGGTTCCTCGAGGGCGTCGTTCCGGCCGGGCGCTTCGCGGGCCTGCGTGTTCTTCTCGATTGCGCCAACGGCTCGGCGTGCGCGATCGCGCCGGCGGTCTTCCGTCACTACGCCGCGTCCGTGGAGACGATCGGCGACGCGCCGAACGGGCGGAACATCAATCTCGGGTGCGGCTCGCTGCACCTCGAAGGGCTCGCCGGCCGGGTGCGCGGCGGCGGCTTCGACATCGGCTTCGCGTTCGACGGCGACGCCGACCGGTGCCTCGCCGTCGACCGCCGCGGGCGGAACGTCGACGGGGACCACATCCTGTTCCTGGTCGGCCGGGCGCTCAAGCGGCGCGGCGCGCTCGCCGGCGACGCGGTCGTGGCGACGATCATGAGCAACTTCTGGCTCGAGAAGCACCTGGCCGCCGAGGGGATCAGGCTCCACCGCGCACCGGTCGGGGACAAGTACGTGCTCGAGAGGATGGTCGAGGAGCGGGCGGTGCTCGGCGGCGAGCAGTCGGGGCACGTGATCTTCCGCGACAAGGCGACGACGGGCGACGGGATCCTCACGGCGGTACTGCTGCTC
>DATKHQ010000384.1:0-6395 GCA_035510175.1 Candidatus Sulfotelmatobacter sp.
CTCGTTCTCCGGCGGAGAGAACTTCAAGGCCTGGCTCCTCCGCGTGGCCCGCAACGCCAGCATCGACCGGATCCGCAGGATCAAGTCGCGCCCTCCCGCGAGCGACGTTCCCGTCGACGACGCGGAGCTCGCGAGCTCCGACGACCCGGAGGAGAGCTCCTCGCGCGCCGCGCGGGAGGCTCTCTTGCACCGGGCCGTGGCGCGACTCGGGACGCAACATCGTGAGGTGGTTCTCCTCAAGGAGATCCACGGGCTGACGCTGGAGGAGGTCGCCGAGCTTCTGGGGCTTCCCCTCGGCACCGTCAAGTCGCGCTGCAATCGGGCGCGGATCGAGCTGGCGCGGATCCTGCTGTCGCTCGATCCCTCCTTCGGCGAGCGCGCGGGGTGAGCGCGGCATGACCTGCGAGCGCGTTCTGGACGTGGCGATCGAGCTCCTCGATGGGACGCTCGTCGGCCAGGCCCGCGCCGCCGTCGTCGACCACCTCGCCCGCTGCGCGAGTTGCCGAGAATTGATCGCCGCGCTGCGCGAGGCGCCCGCCGAGGACCCCGAGCTCACATCGGCGATCCTGCGGCGCACCGTGGGCCCGGTCTGCGAGAGCGTGTGGGACCGCCTGTGCGCCCGGGCAGACGGGACCCTCGACCCGATCGAGGTCGCGCGCGTGAGCGGCCATCTCGACCGCTGTCCGGAATGCGCGGGTCTCGATCGCGCGCTCTCGTCGATGCGGGTGGCGCTTCCCCGGCTTGCCGAGGCCGACGCCGATCCGGAATTCGTGCGAGCCGTTCTCGCGCGAACGAGCCTCGCTCCGCGCCGGGCCCCGTTCGCCGCGACGTGGCGGGAGTCCGTGCGGCGCCTGCTGGAGCGCCCGCGCATCGCGCTCGAAGGGGCGTTCGTCGCGGCGATGATCCTGGTCGTTCCGTTCGGCGCGTTCCAGGACCGCGGGGGCGGCACGCAGGCCTACGCGCTCGATGCGATCCGTCACGCGTCGGGAGAGACGTCCGCGAGACTCAACATGATGGCGCACGCCGCCTGGGCGACGACGCGGGAGTTCGTGGCCGAGCGAGCGGCCGGAATCGCGGGAACTTTTTCATCCGCCGGCGCGTCAGGGCAGGCGAGCGACGGGACCGCCGGAACCGATCGGAAGCCCGGCCCCGCGCAGGAGACACGATGATGAGCACGACCGAGCCTCGCACCCAGGACCTCGCCGGAGACGACGTTCGCGCCTCCGCCTCGCCGGCCTACCCCACGCACGAGGGGCGCCCCGCGCCGCGCGACGCGCGAGCCAAGTCACCGGCGCTCGCGGCGGCGTTCTCCGTCGTTCCGGGACTCGGGCAGGTGTACGTCGGGTATTACCCGCGCGGATTCGTACACATCGTCGTCGTCGCCGGGATCATCAGCATCCTCGCGTCGACGCGCGGGTTCAGTCCCTACATTCCGCTGCTCTCGATCTTCCTGGCGTTCTTCTGGATGTACAACATGATCGACGCCGCCCGGCTGGCCACCCTCTACAATCGCGCCCTGTTCGGCGGGCGCGAGCCCGACCTCCCCGAAGGATTCGAGCTCCCCGGCATGGGCGGCTCGATCGTCGGCGGCTCGGTTCTGATCGCCGCCGCGGCCGTCGTGCTCCTCCACACGCGCTTCGGGCTTCGCCTCGACTGGCTGGCCGACTGGTGGCCGGTCTTTCCGATGCTCTTCGGCGTGTGGCTCGTGGTCAAGGCAGTCAGGGACCGGACGCCGCGTCCCTGAGCTTCGGCGCCCTGATCACGAACGGCTCGGACCCATCTGTCGCAGCGCGGCGGTATCCGGGAAGCCGCGCAAGACGGATGGGCCGAACCGTTCGCGTTCACGGCGTGGGATCGCAGGCATCGCCGATCCCGTCGCCGTCGCTGTCCGCCTGGTCCGGGTTGTAGTCGGTCGGGCAGTTGTCGCAGACGTCGCCGCGCCCGTCGCCGTCGACATCGCTCTGGTCCGCGTTGGGCGTGTCCGGGCAGTTGTCGAGCGCGTCCTCGACGCCGTCGCCGTCCTTGTCGACCGCCGGACCGGGGCACTGTCCGGCCGTCGGGACGTCCTGGCTGACGGCCGCGAGCGACGCGCGCCCGAGCACCGACTCACCGCAGTGACCCTCGACGCGGGAGACGAGGTAGTAGAAGACCGTCCCTGGAGGAGGATCCAGCGGGTCGGTCACGCTGAGCCCCGAGACGCCGGTGTCGATGCAGCTCTGGTTGTAGCTCCAGCCGCTCCCCGCGTGCTTCGAGCCCCGGAACACGTTGAACAGATCGTCGCCGTCACCGGTCCAGGCGATCGTGGTCATGGACGCTGCGCGGGCGAGCGTCAGCCCGGCCACTTCGGCCGGCTGATTGACGTCGTCCGGCGGGCACGCCGCGTCCGTGCCAGTGCAGCTCTCCGCGGGATCGCAATCGGCGGTCGAGGGGCGGCAGACCGTGCCCGCCGACTTGAACGTGTCCGCCGGGCAAGCGATGCCGACGCCGTCACAGGCCTCGGGAAGATCGCAATCGCCCGCCGCGGGCCGGCAGACGACGCCGGCGTTCCCGGCGGGGTGCGCGCACGCGGCGCTCACGCCGTCGCAGATGTCCTGTGTGCAGACGTTTCCGTCGTCCGTGCACGCCGTGCCCGCCGCGACTTTCGCATCGGCGGGACAGAGCCCGCTGCTGCCGGTGCACGTCTCGGCCAGGTCGCACTCGCCCGCGGAGGCGCGGCAGAGCTGGCCGGGGGCGCTGAAGGTGCACAAGGTGGTGCAGCACGATCCTGGCGTCCCGTCGGCGGCTCCCGAGTCGCAGTCCTCGCCAGGCTCGACGATTCCGTTGCCGCAGACGCTCCCCGTCCGATACGTGACGATCGTCGCCGCCCAGAGACGCGTGCCACCCAGGAGGCCGTCCGCGGCGTACGAGCCCGTCGCGCTCACGAGCCGGAACTCGGGATCCGTGGTGACGTGGCGGCCGGGGCTCCCCGCGCTGGGATCCGACTGGGCTCGCGTGAGCAGCGTGTAGCTCGACCCACCCGCGTACGTCTGGTTCAGCTTCGTCTCGACCCCGATGCCGCCGAGGAGCAGCTCGTAGGGCTGCGCGGTGGGGCTCGTCAACCCGGACGACGGGGAGACGCTGTTTCCGATAGCGGAGGCGGTCTTGTCCACGCTGCCGATGCCTGCGAACTCCGCAGCGCTGATCGCCTTCGCGGCGACCGCGGAACCGAGGCTCACGGTGATCTTGTCGCCTGCCTGAAGCGCGGTGGTCAACGGCGCCGAGAACACGAGCGAGCGGACGCCGGTCAGTCCCGAGCCATTCCGCTTGTCCGCATCGAGGCTGTACGCGTTCCCTCGGCTGTCGGCGCAGGACACGCCGGAGGCAGCCGGGTCCATGGCGACCGTGACGATGACGGTGTGGCGGGAAGCGGCCCCCCCCGCGAGCGTGATCGATACCGTCGTGCCGGGTATCTCGTTCCCGCTCGACCCGAGGGTCTGGATCAGGCAAGCCGTCTTCCCCGGGACGAACGTGTCGGCGGGGCAGAGCGCGCTCGTTCCGGTGCAGGACTCCGCCACGTCACACTCTGCTGCGGCGGCGCGGCACACGGTTCCGGCGCTCTTGAACGAGCAGGTCGCGGAGCAGCAGGAACCCGGCGCGCCGTTCGACGCGCCCAGATCGCACGCCTCTCCGGAGTCGAGGATTCCATCGCCGCAGACCCCTTTCGCCGCCGCGGCGGGTTGCGCCGATACGGCGAGGAGCACCGTGCCGAAGAACAGCGCGCCGAGTGCGATGCGCGATGTCGCGACTCCGAGGATCGACCGACCGATGTTCCAAGGATTCGTGCTGTTCTTCATGACTTCGCCCTCCGTTCGAGTCGGACCTCGCGAGCCGCCTCCTGCGCCGTGCGCAGCGGAGGTTCAACAAGAGCAAGACTCGTTCCCCATACGATTCGGGTCTTGTTCGTCGCGGCCGGGAGATCTGTCGGCATCGTCGGCCTGGCCGGATCGCGCGCGGCTCCCTCCTTTCGGCGCCGTCGGTTCCGTAGGCCTGCAACTGTGGGGCACGGTCCGGCCGGTCGAGCGCCGGTTCCCGTCAACGGCACCCAGGGACGGGTGCCGTTCGCGACACGGCATCCGGCGACGGCTATGCTCCCCATCGCCGGAGGTCCCATTGCGGTCGCTCGTACTCGCTCTGGTCGCCGCCCTTCTCTCCGCGATTTCAGGATCGGTCCGCGCCGATGACCCGCTCGTTGCGCGCACCGGCATGCTCGAGGCCGGATTCACGCAAGGCTCGATCTCGACTCTCACCGTGCAGGGAGAGCCTCTGGTCGCACCCGGCGGAGGCGACGGGCTCGCCGGGATCGTGCTCGCCGCCGGGTTCGCCGACGCCGGCGACGGTCATGGATCCGTCGCGGCGATCGAGCCGGGGGGACGGACGCAGCGCGACTTCGCCCCGGCGAGCGGCCCGCGTCAGGCGCATCTCGTCGAGACCGTGGCGTCGGAAGGCGGCGGGCTCACGGTGGGGCTTGCGGCCGAGTGGTCCGTGGGAGGGCTCGCGGGCGTGCAGTGGGCCATCGACGCGGTCCCCGACGCCCTCTCGATTCTCGTCCCCGGCGACGGCGGCGTCCGGCTCGACGCGTCCTCTCCCAAAACGACGCTCACGTTCGACTACCCCTTCTCCTGGGAAGCTCCGTTCGTGATCATCGAGGGACGGCGAGGAGGAGTCCTCGTGCGAGCGGACGAGGCCACCGACCGGTATCTGCGGCTCACCGCGCGACGCGGCCGATCGGGGTGGACTCTTCTCTTCACGAGCCTCGAGCAGGCGCCCTTCGCGAAGTGCCAGCGTTCTCAACCGGCGCGCTGGCGCATCGAGCCGTTCGCCGGCGGCTCGGAGGCGTCGGTCGAGAGTTACCGGCGCACGTTCGTGGCACCCGCGTTCGACGCCCAACCGCCGCCGCCCGAGTGGACGAGATCGGTCCGAAGCGTCGTTCTCGTCCCGGTCGACGCAACCGTGCTCGAGCCGCTGGCATCGAAGGTCGAGCCGGGGCGCACGCTCCTGTACGTCGCCACCTGGAGGCGCGCCGGCTACGATCACGACTACCCCGACGTCACGGGCGTTGACGGGCTCGAAGAGTTCGTGAAGCAGGCCCATGCGCGAGGCTTCCACGTCATGGCCCACTTCAACCACTTCGGGTGCGACCTCGCCGGCCCGGAGTGCGCGCCGTTCCTGACGCAACAGGCCGTCGATCCATGGACGCATGCCCCCCTGGGCTACCAGTCACCGAACGATCCGAAGGCGCACTATGCCTACATCGATCCCGCCGCGAAGGCCTGGCGAGCGCTGTTCGTGAGCAAGGTGAAGGGATCGGTGGAGCGGTACGGATTCGACGCCGTCCACCTCGACCAGCTCACCCTGATCGTCGACGACGACCGCGGCCCCATCGACGGCGCGTCGATGCTGCAAGGAACGCGGAGCTTGCTCTTCGAGCTGCGGGCGGCGCTGCCGTCGATCGCGCTCGGAGGCGAGGAGGTCAACGAGCCGCTCGCGCCCTTTCTCGCGTTCGCCCAGAAGGCGGCTCGCGGCGTCACGCCGACTCAGCGCACCTGGAGTCCCGGGCTGATCGCTTCCGTGGACCCGATCGAGGCGCGCCTGTTCGGTGCGCGCGTATTCGCCTACGCGCACCCGACCTGCATCGACCCCGCGACCGACCCTCCCTACTCCCAGTGCCTCGAGGTGGCCCGCCGCCACGACGCGCTGCCCACCGTCCGGCTCGATGCGGCGGCCCTGCGCGCGCCGAGTCCAGCGCTCCTCGCGTTCTTTCATGCGGCTGCGGGCGCCGCCGTGAGCGCGCTGGAGATGCCCTCGAAGGATCCCAATGTGGTCGTGCGTATCGCGGACGCCTTAAGAAACGCGGAATCAGGGACGATCCCCGACGGCGGCGCGGGCGTGACGGTCAACGGTCCGCTCTGGCCCGGGGACGACGGCGCCGAGTTCTTCGCCGCGGACGACGTGGTCTTCGCGCATCCCCCTTACCGCGCGGCGCGACGCGACCCCGCCACGGGGAAGATCCGTCGCGACGGGACGGGACGCACGTTCGCCTCGATCGCGGTCCGCGTCCCCGAAGCCGCCGGGCGCGTCCTGTTCCGCTCGACCGTCGCGGTCGATCCGGGCGCGGTGGGCCCCGGGAAGACCGACGGCGTCGCATTCGAGGTCGCGGCCGTGGCCGAAGGGGTGCCGTCCGTCTCCGCGAGCGCCCTCAACGCCGACGGGAAACCGGTCGCGCTCGATCTCGACCTGACGGCCTTCCGGGGAAAGTCGATCCGGCTGCGGATGACCGTCGACCCGGGACCCCGGCGCAACCCTTCCTACGACTGGGCGCGATGGTACTCGCCGCGCGTTGAGATCGTCCCGGAGAC